>DATLPF010000090.1:0-3273 GCA_035535875.1 Propionibacteriaceae bacterium | reverse complement strand
CCGGGCAGCGTGCGATCTCATCGAGCAGGGCGGCAGAGGGGCATCCGTCGGCGGGGTTGTCTCGGTGCTGAGGTGACAGATATTCGCGGAGGAACCCCTCAAGTCCCGCTCGGCCGGGCGGCAACGCGCGGAAACTCTCGGTCTGGGTATCCAACTGGTCGGCGACGACATGGGCGACTAGGTCGTCCTTGGACGAGAAGTGGGCGTAGAACGCTCCGTTGGTCAGCCCTGCGTCCGCCATCAGCGTCGCGATGCCGGAGCCGTCGATGCCGTCCTGCTTGAACCGATGACCCGCTGTCTCGATGATCCGCTGCCGCGTCGCCTGCTTGTGCACCTTGTCATAGCGCGCCACTGGTTCCTCCAATCGCCCGGCAAGCCATTGCCCACACCAACCACCCACCATAGTATGACGCACATAATGTTATGGTCGGCTGCATCAATGGATCGAGTGACCGGCTTGGCCGTCAGGCGCCGGTAGCGGAACGGGCCCAGCGGCTGGGTGCGCGTGCGCGACCGAGCGCAGGATCCGGGCCGCCCCGTCGCCGACGACGGCCCAGCGGTGCCGGGTGTCGGCTGGATGCCTGACCGCCTCGCCGGCCCCCAGCCGCCAGCAGCCCTCGTTCTCCAGCGTCAGCTCGATCTCGCCGTCGATCACGTAGACCGTCATCTCGCCGTCGGACTCGAACCAGCCGCCGAGGTCCTCGTCCGGGGCCACGCGGTAGGCCCGCTCCAGGGGCATGCTGGACCGAACGTCCCGATGGACCGTCGTTGCCGGGCCATGTCAGTTAACCGCCCCTCGGAGCGCCGAGATGGCGGCTACGCCGTTTCCCGCTGCTCGGCCACCCGGGCCCGGTACGTCTGAGACAGCGAACCTGCCTCAAGGCAGCTGCCTGTCCCGCCATCGTCACCTGGAGTGCAATCAGATACTCAGAGCGCCGCGATCCGACGACTGAGCTGTGCTATCGGCTGGGCGCGACTGGCCCGTTCGGACGTTGACCGGTTGTTTTGTATGGACCTTGCCTGTCGTCGCGCCAGCGTCTATGTGCGGTGTGTGCTCGCTGTCGTTCGTCGGCCCTTGCGTTGTCTGATGGATCGGCGGAATGGGCGATCTGCCGGTCGAGTCGCTGTTTCCACAGGGCGGCGGCGGTCTCGAATTGGCCTCCTTCTCCAGTGGGTCGCGGGTCTTGGGGATTGATGCCGTTGGCGGCTCGCCATACAGCGATTTCGCGGATGAGGGCGGTGCTCGGGTGGCTTCCCGCTGCAGCCCAAACTGGCTGGCCATCAGCTTGGCAAGCGTGGTCTTGGACCTGGTCGGCGAGCTCGGCGACGAGTCGGGATCGCTTTGCCAGGTAGCCTCCCCAAACGGGATCGGCATGGAGCGTTGGTGGAATGCTCGGGAGCCAGGGTAGCGGACCTGGGTCGGTTGAGGTGAACGCTGTGAGGCGCCAGTCGAGGACGGCCGCCATATCGTCTGCGGTTCCAAGGTCATGCCCGGCGGCGGCTGTCAGCAGGTGGCGGAGCGGCCGCTCTCTCGTTTCAGCCGCGAGGGTGAGCAGGTGCGCTCGCAGGGTTGGCCAGGCTGGTTCGGCGGTGAGTCCGGGGATGTACTGGTCGGCTCGGTCGAGTTCTGCGACGGCCTGGGGTCCGAGGAGCTGTTCGGCTGCGACGTGGAGGCTGTCGGTGTAGCGCTGGACGGCCTGGAAAAGCCGGGCCGCTGGGTTGTTGAGCTCGCGCAGCATGGTGATGGCGGAGACGGTCGCTTCATCGCGGGCGATGATCTGCTGCAGCGACTCGCTCGGCGTACGCGGTGAGACGGTGTCGGGTCGGATGAGGGTGCGCGGGTCGCCGTCGCCGACCACTTGGAGGTAGAGGTGGTTGGCGTGCCGTCCGCGGGTAAGCATGGTGTACAGCTGCTGCCGGGACTCCTGCCCGGTCAACAGGCCGTGCATCGTGTCGGCGGTGACTCCTTGGGCCGCATGGATGGTGGTGGCATAGCCCAGACCGGTCGACTCCCGCACATACGCAATAGGCAGCCGGACGGTCAGCTGGCTGCGGACGTGTCGCACGGTCAGGTCACCGTGTTTGGCGACGTGGGTGATCGCCCAGCGGTCGCCGTTTCTCACCCAATCGGTTGCCGAGAGTCGGAGGCGTCGATCGTTCGCGCGGGTGATGATCATGTCGCCGACACTCGCTCGGTTTCCGTCCCCCAGACGGACTTCTTTCCCGGCCGGAGCACCGTGGCGATGATGATCACGGGCTCGGCGGTTGAGCTCAGCGACGAGCTCGCGGGTCGGGGCGAGCATGATCGCGTCGAGTCCGGCCGATCGATCTTGAACCCATGCGGTGAAGGCATCCTCGGTGATCTTGGCGAGATCACCGACATGAACACGGCCGTGGTCGAGATAGAAGCCGAGTGCGCTGGGATCGCCTTCCCGCAGGGCGAGCGAGGCCTGTGCTTCGGCCGGGTTGGTGAAGCGGTGTAGCTCGGTCAGGCGGAGGGCAGCGTGGACGTTCTTGATGTCGCGGAGGACGCCACCAACGCCGATCGCGGCGAGTTGTTGATCATCACCGACCAGCCGAACACTCGCACCGCGGTCGACGGCGAACCGGACGGCGGTGTCGAGGGACAAGGTGTCCGCCATGCCGGCCTCGTCGATGATGATCAACGTCGCCGGTCCGACCCCCGCCGCCCAATCCGGGAGTCCGCCGTTTCGCAGCGACCAGGCGAGTTTGGCCAAAGTGTCGCCGCGGATCCCGGTTTCCTCGGTGAGGACCGCGGCGGCGGCAGCGGACGGGGCGAGGCCGAGCACCTGGCCGCCGTCTTCGGTCCAGGCCAGGGTGAGGGCGCGCATGGCGGTGGTCTTCCCGGCGCCGGCGGGGGCGATCGCCAGCTGTAGTCGAGCACCGGAGGTGCACATCTGCCGGACAAGGGACGCTTGCCCCATATCCAGGGCGGTGCCGTTCGCGGCCATTTCCAGCAGGGCAAGATCGACGACGGTGCGGTCGATGACCGTTCCGTCGCGGATGCCGGCGACGGTGACGAGGCGTTGCTCGGCGTCGAGGATGCGCTGGGAGGTGTAGAGGTCGGCGCCGGCGATGGTGTAAACCGACGACCCGTCGACCCGCCGCAGCGCGACCGGTTCTTCGATGCCGTCTGGCGGTGCGGCCAGCGCTACTGATCGGTGCTCGAGGACCTCATCAACGAGGAGATCCACCAGCGTGTTCGCCTGCTCGGCACGCATATCGACGGCGCGGACGTGGCGTTGGGCTTCG
>DATLPF010000089.1:0-4904 GCA_035535875.1 Propionibacteriaceae bacterium | reverse complement strand
AACCACCGCTGTTCCGGCTCGGCTGGAGCAATGCGCCACACGAGCTGGCGTACACCGATGCCGAGCGGGACGCGCTGCTCCGGGTGGGAGCCGAGGAGGGCAAGCGGTTGCCGAAGGAGAACGCGATCCAGCGCTACAAGTGTCTCGGCGAGATGAACCCTGATCAGCTGTGGGACACCACCATGGACCCGAACAACCGCATCCTGCTGCAGGTGACCCTCGACGACGCCGCCCAGGCCGATGAGATGTTCTCGATCTTGATGGGAGAGGACGTCGAACAGAGACGTACCTTCATCCAACGCAACGCCAAAGACGTCCGCTTCCTCGACATCTAACTCAGCGACCTCTCAGAACTCCCACGCCACATTGTGCTGAGCTTCTGAAAGGCTGAAGAGGAGAAACCCGTAATTCATGACTGACATACCTCAGGAGCCGAGCAGCGACCGGCGCGAGCTGGTCGATCTGCAGGACGAGATCCAGAAGTCCTACCTCGATTACGCCATGAGCGTGATCGTGGGCCGTGCGCTGCCAGATGTTCGTGATGGGCTCAAGCCCGTGCACCGCCGAATCATCTACGCGATGTACGACGGCGGCTACCGGCCGGATCGGGGTTGGAACAAGTGCGCCCGAGTGGTGGGCGAGGTCATGGGTCAATACCACCCGCATGGTGACACCGCGATCTACGACACCCTGGTGCGGCTCGCGCAGCCGTGGGTGATGCGCTACCCGCTGGTCTCCGGACAGGGAAACTTCGGCTCCCCTGGCAACGACAAGGCCGCCGCCATGCGCTACACCGAGTGCAAGATGGCGCCGCTGGCCATGGAGATGGTCCGCGACATCACCGAGAACGCGGTCGATTTCAAGCCCAATTACGACGGCAAGGAGTCCGAGCCGGTCGTCCTGCCGAGCCGCTTCCCGAACCTGCTGGTCAACGGGTCCACGGGCATCGCCGTCGGCATGGCGACCAACATTCCCGCCCACAATTTGCGTGAAGTCGCATCGGCCGTGCAGTGGTCGCTGGAGCATCCGGAGGCTCCAGCCGAGGAGCTCCTCGAAGCAGCGCTCGAGCGGGTCCAGGGTCCCGACTTTCCGAATGGCGCACTCATTGTCGGCCGCCGTGGCCTCGATGACGCGTACCGGACCGGCCGCGGCTCGGTGATCATGCGCGCAGTGATGGATATCGAGGAGGACCGAGCCGGCCGCACCCAGTTGGTGGTCACCGAACTGCCTCACATGGTCAACCCGGACAACTTGGCGCTCAAGATCGCCGAGCTGGTGACCACCGGGAAGCTCAATGGCATCGCGGACATCCGCGACGACTCCTCAGCGCGTACCGGACAGCGGCTGGTGATTGTGCTGAAGCGCGACGCTCAGCCGCGGGTGGTGTTGAACAACCTGTACAAGCACACCCAGCTGCAGGACACATTCGGCTGCAACATGCTGGCCCTGGTCGACGACGTGCCGCGTACGCTCCGGCTGGACCAGTTCATCTCCTACTGGATCAGCCACCAGGTCGAGGTCATCCAGCGGCGTACCCAGCACCGGCTGGACGACGCACAGGCGCGCGCGCACATCTATCGCGGCCTGGTCATTGCCCTCGACCAGTTGGACGAGGTGATCGCGCTGATCCGACGCAGCCCGAGCACCGATGATGCCCGGGAAGGCCTCAAGAGACTGCTGGAGATCGATGAGCTGCAGGCCAACGCGATCTTGGACATGCAGCTGCGCCGGCTTGCGGCATTGGAGCGGCAGCGAATCGTCGACCAGCTGGCCGAGTACGAGCGAATCATCGCCGACCTGACCGACATCATGGCCAGGCCGGAGCGGCAGCGCAAGATCATCAGCGATGAGCTGGCCGAGATCGTCGAGAAGTACGGCGACGAGCGGCGTACCAAGATCATCGCCGCGGACGGTGATCTCTCCAACGAGGACCTGATTCCCGACTCCGATGTGGTGGTCACCATCACGCGCGGAGGCTACGCCAAGCGCACCAACACCGACCTCTATCGAGTCCAGAAGCGCGGCGGGAAGGGCGTACGGGGGGCAACGCTGCGCACCGACGATGAGGTCGAGCACCTGTTCGTCACCACCAACCACCATTGGATCTTGTTCTTCACCAATAAGGGACGGGTGTATCGCGCCAAGGTGTGGCAGCTGCCTGAAGCCGGCCGGGACGCGCGCGGCGGGCATGTCGCCGGGCTGCTATCTTTCATGCCGGACGAGGACATCGCCCAGGTCCTGGCGATCCGGGACTACTCCGCGGCGCCCTACCTGTTGCTGGCCACCAAGCGTGGACTGGTGAAGAAGACCGCACTCCCGGTATACGACTCACCTCGGCAGGCGGGGATCATTGCGGTCAACTTCCGTGACGAGGACGACGAGCTGATCGGCGCCGAACTCTGCGCCGCTGATGATGAGGTGCTGTTGATCTCTCGCAAGGGGCTCTCGATTCGCTTCCCTGCAGACGATTCCGAGCTGCGGCCGATGGGTCGCGCCACTTCCGGGGTGACCGGGATGAAGTTCCGTCCAGGCGATGAGCTGCTGTCGATGTCGGTCATCCGAGCCGGCGTTGAGGCCGACGAACGCTTTGTGTTCACCGTGACCGATGGTGGCTTCGCAAAACGGACCCATGTCTTCGAGTACCGCCAACAGGGTCGGGGTGGCCTGGGGATCAAGGCGATGAAACTCAACGAAGATCGCGGGTCTTTGGTCGGAGGGCTGGTCGTGACTGACAATGATGAAGTCATCGCCATCAAGGCAAGTGGTCAGATCACTCGCAGCGCGGTTGCCGAGGTTCCGGTCAAAGGGCGTGACACGATGGGAGTCAGGTTCGTAGGAGTGGCTGAGAACGACTCGGTCGTGGTGATTGCACTCAACCCCGAGACAACAGCAGAAGCGGCACAACTTGCAGATGAGGCTCCTGCGGGTGATGATTCCAATTCGACCTCGGGCGTGGTCGAGGACGATTCTTCGCTCGAGTCAGCACTGGAAGTATGGCCCGTGATCCCGAATGGGGTATCTGATGATGCGGGGGTCCAGGAGGATGACAGTGAGTAAAGGCAACGCGGAACGACCCACCGCCCAGGCTCCTCCAGGTCACAGCTCCCCCAACCACGTCGAGGTGACTGGGGACGGGCGGCAAGGTGTGCCGCAGAGCCCCGGTACGCCTCGCCCGCAGAGCCCGGATACTCCTGGTCCGCGGGATCAGTCCAGAGGCAACGGTCCGCAGGACCCGACCCCCACCGGCACTGCCAACAATTTGCCCACCGCGAAGGCCCAGGGCCAAGAGCCCACGAGCCCGAACGGGCAGAGCAAAGACTCCCGTGGGGAGCCGCGAGCGACCGCACCTGTGGGCGCCGCCGCTCGCACTGGAGCGGCTGGGGAGAGCAGGAGCCCGCAGTCCCCCGGGAATGCCACCCGCCCGCAGCCGAACGCCGGGCGTCCGGGTGGGGCGCCGAGCCCTGGGTCGACCCAGCAGAAGCAGCCGCCGATGCAATCGGCCCAGCAGAGGCAACCGCCGCCGGCTCAGCCACGACCGCAACCGCAGGCCGGCGGCCAAGCTGCGAGCGCTTCCGCGCCTACGCAGCCTCGTACTCAATCTCCACCCACCCCAGGGCCTCCCCAGGCACAGCAGGCCCCTGGCGCCGTACCCGTATGGGATCCGCCCCCACCTCCTGCGCCCAAGCAATCCGTTTGGGCGCGTCTGGGGTTTGGTAGGAAGGCCGATCACCCTGAGGAGAGTCCAAGTGCTCCGCCTGTCCGGCAGCAACCCCCGGCGCCCACCACGCAGCCGGTCCAGCAGCGCCCAGCGCCTGGAAACCAGCCCGGCACTCCAGCCGGTCCGGGGGCCGCGGTAGCTGCCGGTCTGACTGCGGCCGCCGCCACCCAGACCGCTCCGCAGGTCACCCCGCAGGCGCCCGCCGGTCAGCCGGGCATGCCTCAGGGACCGGTCCGGCCAGGCGAGACCACCGGCCGTCCGCCCGCCGTCCCGGGTGGTCCTTCGCCGGTCGCGCCTCCTTCTGGGCCGCAAGCCCGGATGCCATCAGGACCGGTCAATCCAGCGCCACCGATGCCCGGAGCGCCGGCGTACCCCGCAGCTCCGGTTGCAGTCCCAGTGCCGGCACCAGGCCAGGACCCTGCGGACTTGCCGACCGGGAGGAACCAGCCCGTGCCGGCAGGTCCGGAGATCGCAGGGACGGAGGCCCATCACGCGGCAAAGCCCAAGGTGGGCGTGGCCCGCCGAACCCGCAAGGCGAGGCTGCGACTGTCGCGGCTCGACCCGTGGTCGGTGATGAAGACGTCCTTCCTGTTCTCGATCGCGGCGGGCATCATGCTCGTGGCGGCCGTCTATTCGCTCTGGACGGTGCTGAGCACCTCCCAGCTGTTCGACTCGGTCAACGAGATCGTTCGCAGCGTCGTCTCGACGCCGGGAGACACCACGCCGTTCCGGATCCAGGAGTACATCAACACCCAGAAGGTGATGGGCGTGACCGCCCTGATCGCCTGCGTCGATGTGGTGATTTTCACTGCCCTGGCGACGCTCGGCTCGTTCCTGTACAACCTCGCGGCCACTATGCTTGGCGGCCTTGAGATTACCCTCGCCGAGGACTGATGGCCCTGTTGCGGCCGGCCCTCGGTCTGCAACCTACGTTCACCTAGCTTTCGATCGCTCTGCACGGGTTGCAACCCATGTAGAGCGTGAGGAAGCTATGTAGAGCAGGGATCTCGATGCCTTGGACGGCATACGCAGGAACAGATTTGGGGCCGTTGCTGGAGATCAGCTAGCCTTGCGGTTTGTGCCCATGGGGCATCTCAGCAGTACGCGGGCCTATAGCTCAGTCGGTTAGAGCGCTGCCCTGATAAGGCAGAGGTCAGTGGTTCAAGTCCACTTAGGCCCACCCTCG
>DATLPF010000088.1:0-4286 GCA_035535875.1 Propionibacteriaceae bacterium | reverse complement strand
GGATCGCCGGTGTCTGATCGGTCCAACCACAGCCGCCGATCCTCGATCTTCAGGAAGTGGCCCAGTGGAGGATGTATCGTTCTCATATCTGCGAACAGTATCAGCTATGAGAAGAGTTGGAAGATGACCGCCAGTGAGCTGATTTTGCACCCGGTCCGTCTGCGCATCGTGCACGCAGTAATGGACGGTCTGCCCTTCACCGCCTCCGAACTGTGCGCACAGCTCCTGGACGTCTCGAAGGCCACCGTTTATCGGCAGGTGGCGGTGCTCGCCGAAGGCGGGCTGGTGGAAGTCGTCGGTGAGGAACGGGTGCGAGGAGCCGTAGAGCGGACCTACCGCCTCCACCCCTCGCGAACATCCATGACTGATGATGAGGTGGCTGCGATGAGTATCGATGATCATCACCGCGGCTTCGCGGCTGCCATCGCAGCACTACTCGGCGAGTTCGACGCCTACCTTGCGGGCGAGGACGCGAACCCCCGAGCCGACATGGTGTCCTACAAACAGTTCTCGCTCTGGCTGAGCAACGATGAGAAGGCAGCCTTCATCGACGAGCTGGTCCTCGCAATCCGGAGCCGGATGAAGCACATGCCCGCGCCGAACCGGCGGCGACACATGCTCAGCACAATCCTCTTCCCGACGGACACCCCTAATTGAAGACACGCGCTGGCAGGCGCTCAACCACGATCGCGCAGGACTACGAGGAGTGGCCGTCCTCGACTATCAGCGAAGATGAGAGGCCCCTATCGCATCCCGTTGCTGCTGATGTGCAGCGTCGCGCCGACACCTGTTCCTTCGATGTGCCTGCCTGCGAAGCCGAGCCACAGCCAGTCTCTGTGTAGAAATGCCGTGAGAATCGGACCGTTTCGCGTATGGGACGCGTGAAGGCAGCTTGGCGAGTGTCGGACCCAGTTGTCTGATAGCAGGCGTGTGGACCGGAACAAGGGTCTGAAATGGCCGATGTGGCGTTCGTTCTGCTGACCGTGCTGGCGTTCGCGGTCTTGGCGCTCACGGTTCGGGCTGGGCAGCGGTTGTGAGTGCCGAGAATGTCGTGGGTTTAGTGGTCGCGCTGCTGCTGACCGTATTCCTGGTGGCGGCGCTGCTGTTCCCGGAGAGGTTCTGATGTCGGAGTCGCTCGCTGGTGTCTTGTTTGTGACGTCCCTGGCTGTTGCGCTTGTAGTGGTACACCGGCCGTTGGGTGACCTGCTCTCCTGGGTGGCGACCTCACCGCGGGACTTGGCGCCAGAGCGGTTTGCCTACCGGCTGGTGGGGGCAGACCCCAAGACTGAGCAGTCGTGGAGTGCGTACGCGCGCAGCGTGTTGGCGTTTTCGGCGGTGTCAATCCTGTTCCTCTACGGTTTTCTTCGGCTGCAGAGCCATCTTCCGCTCAACCTAGGGTTTTCCGGCGTCGCACCGGATCAGGCGTGGAACACCGCGGTGAGCTTCGCGACGAACACCAACTGGCAGTCCTATTCGGGTGAATCCACCATGGGCCACCTGGTCCAGATGGCCGGGTTGGCCGTTCAGAACTTCGCCTCCGCGGCAGTCGGCATTGCAGTGTCCTTCGCGCTGATACGCGGCTTCGCTCGGACGGGCGCCGGCACACTCGGCAACTTCTGGGTTGACCTCACCCGCATATGCTTCCGACTGCTGTTGCCGATTGCTGTCGTCGGCGCAATCCTTTTCGTCGCAGCGGGCATGGTGCAGAACCTCTCCCCCGGCACTGATGTCACAACGTTGGCAGGAAATAGCCAGCACATCACGGGCGGGCCGGTGGCCAGCCAGGAAGTGATCAAGGAGCTGGGAACAAACGGCGGAGGTTTCTACAACGCCAACAGCTCGCACCCCTTCGAGAACCCCACGGCATGGACCAACTGGGTCGAGGTGTTCTTGCTTCTCCTCATCCCGTTCAGCCTGCCACGGGTCTTTGGTCGCATGGTGGGTGACCTCCGGCAGGGGTACGCGATCGTGGCCGTCATGGTGATCTTGGCGGTCATCAGTGTCCCAAGCGTCAACTACTTTCAGCTGCGAGCCAGTGGAACGGTGCCGACAGCGGTCGGCGCCGCCACTGAGGGAACCGAAATCCGGTTCGGGATTTCCCAGTCCGCCACCTTCGCCTCCGCGACGACGCTGACCTCAACGGGTGCGGTGAACTCTTTCCACGACTCGTACACCGCTCTGGGCGGCATAGTGCCGATTGCGAACATGATGCTCGGCGAGGTGGCCCCCGGCGGAACGGGTTCAGGTCTGTACGGGATGTTGGTGCTGGCGGTGATCACTGTCTTCGTTGCCGGATTGATGGTGGGGCGTACGCCGGAGTATGTCGGCAAAAAGATCCGGTCGCGGGAGATCAAGTTCGCCTCGCTGTACTTCCTCATCACGCCGATCATCGTGCTGGTTGGGACGGCGGCGGCGATGGCCTCGGAATCGGCGCGGGCGTCGATGTTGAACACGGGGCCGCACGGGTTGTCCGAAGTGCTGTACGCCTACACCTCAGCGGGCAACAACAACGGCTCCGCCTTTGCGGGCATCAGCGTCAACACCGTCTGGTACAACACCTCCCTCGGGCTGGCAATGTTGTTCGGCCGGTTCCTGCCGATCGTGCTTGTCCTCGGCCTGGCGGGAGCACTTGCCGCGCAGCGTCCCTCCCCAGCAACCGCCGGAACTTTGCGAACCCATCAACCCTTGTTCGTGGGGATGCTCGCCGGCGTCACGATCGTGCTGGTCGCCCTAACCTTCCTGCCTGCGCTGGCGCTCGGACCGCTCGCGGAGGGACTCAAATGAGCTCCAACCGCTCGACTGTGTTGCCGTCGTCGGAACCCGTCAGCACCACCGATGGGGGCGCAAGGCAGCGGTCCACGTCGCCCGCACGTCGCGTCGGAGCTGGGCTGCTCGACCCCAGGCTGTTGTGGCGATCCCTCCCGGATGCGCTGCGCAAGCTCGATCCTCGGACACTGTGGCGCCTTCCGGTGATGTTTGTCGTTGAGATCAGCTCCATCTTCACCACTGTGCTGGCGGTGCTCCAGCCCAGCCTGTTCGCGTGGGCGATCACGATCTGGCTTTGGCTGACCGTACTGTTCGCGAATCTCGCTGAGGCGGTGGCGGAGGGTCGCGGCAAGGCGCAGGCGGCGACGCTGCGCCGCGCCCGCCAGGAGACCGCTGCCCGTCGGCTGCTTGACTGGTCGCCCGGTGCGGTCAGTGTGGAGGAGGAAGCTGTCGCGGCCAACGCCCTACAGCTGGGAGATGTGGTGGTCGTTGAGGCCGGACAGGTGATCCCCGGCGACGGAGATGTCGTCGAGGGAATCGCGATGGTGGACGAATCGGTGATCACCGGCGAGTCAGCGCCGGTGGTCCGTGAGTCCGGCGGGGACCGGTCCGCTGTCACCGGCGGAACCAAGGTTCTCTCCGACCGAATCGTCGTCCGGATCACCCAACAGCCCGGCGAAAGCTTCATCGACCGGATGATCGCTCTGGTGGAAGGTGCGAACCGGCAGAAAACCCCCAATGAGATCGCCTTGAACATCCTGCTCGCCGCGCTCACGATTCTGTTTCTCCTCGCCGTGGCAACTCTGCAGCCGCTGGCGATCTACTCCAAACAGGTCCAGGCGGCGGCACCGGACAGCATGGTGCTGAACAATCACGGCGTCACGGGGATCGTGCTCGTATCGCTGCTGGTCTGCCTGATCCCGACTACGATCGGCGCTCTCTTGTCGGCCATCGGTATCGCGGGCATGGACCGTCTGGTGCAGCGCAATGTGCTGGCCATGTCGGGCCGTGCCGTCGAAGCGGCCGGCGACGTCAACACCCTGCTGCTGGACAAAACGGGCACGATCACGCTCGGCAACCGGCAGGCGAGCGAATTCATCCCGGTCGGGGGAGCCGACGACGTCCAACTGGCCGATGCCGCACAGCTATCCAGCCTTGCCGACGAGACCCCCGAGGGACGCTCCGTTGTCGTGTTGGCCAAGGAGCGCTACGGGCTGCGGGCGCGTCAGCCGGGCGAACTGGCGGCAGCCAACTGGGTGCCGTTCAGCGCCCAGAGCCGTATGTCCGGGGTCGACCTGCCCGCCCGGGAGACAGATGGTGCGGAGCTTCGGGTGCGCAAGGGTGCGGCCGCTGCTGTTTTGGCCTGGGTACGGGAGAATGGCGGCGGATCCAGCAATGGCATGGGTCCGATCGTGGATGGGATCAGCGCAGCCGGCGGTACGCCGCTCGTGGTCGCCGCCCAGCTGCACGGCGAACCAGCGCGCGCCCTCGGCGTGATCTACCTCAAAGACGTCGTCAAG
>DATLPF010000087.1:0-27064 GCA_035535875.1 Propionibacteriaceae bacterium | reverse complement strand
GCTGCCCATCCGGTTTCGTGAACAGCCAACCATCGGAATCCCTGGTGATGGTGACGCCGCCTTCATGGACCGCGGTGTGATGCCACTGGCACAGCAAGATCAAATTGCAAATACTGCGCTAAGCGTACCTAGCTCAGCTGGCTGGCTGCCCGCGCCTTTGTAGCGGGCGTCGGCAGCGTTCAATCAACCCGCTCGGCGCAGACCGGCATCGGTATGCTGCCCGTTGCTGTTGCTCAGGCTTATCCGTAGATGACAAAGCCTCCTGCTGGCACGGTGAGCCTGACCGCCAGGCCGTTACGCGCCTCGACGAGTCGTCCGGGCTGTGGGCCGGGCTGAGTGTGGTACAGGCAGCTGAGTTGGTCGCCTGGGGAGTGCAGGCTGCTGTCGATGGTCACCCACGCTGTTTGCTGCTGATGCGGGTCGGTGTTGATTGCGCAGAGCAGTTCCCGCTCGAACAGGATCCGGGACCAGGCAACAAGGCTGCGAATGCGGTCAGCGCTGAGCGCAGTCGGCAACCCGAAGGTCTGTCCGTCGCCGGAGATCTGACGCAGGAACTGCCGGCCCCGGCGCAGAGCCGGTTCGGCTTTGCGCACCGCCAAGACCCGACTTAGCTCCTGGTAGATGGCGCTCGTCTCATCGAAGAAGTGCCGCCCCCGGCTTCGGAATGCACCGAACCCGCCGCCGAACATAGCTTCACGGATGTACCGGTCCGCGAAATCGTCGCCGCCGCTGCCGTCAAAGCGCTGCTCGCTGCCGTAGTACACGCAGGGGATGCCAAGCGTAGTGGCATTGAGTGCCAGAGCGGCCAGCGCCAGTGTTGGCCCATCGTCGTCGGTGCAGAACCGTCTCTTGTGCCCGTTGTCGCGGACCTTGTCGTGATCGTCGATGGTGACCACGACGGTATTACGCAACCAGGTATGCGAGCCTTTTCCCAGCAACTCCGAGTTACGAAAGAGGCTGAAGTAATTGTCGGGGTTGCTGCGGCCCTTGACGACGGCCTCGATTTGGTACTGGACGTCCGCCAGACCAAGGTCTGCATCAAGACCGGTCAGTTCCATCCGGTCGATGGCAGCTACGCGCGACCCCGTGTCCTCCCCAATCAGGAGGAACCGGTCCTTGCCCAGGCTCTGCGCGAACTCGTGGACGGTCGAGGTGAAATACCTGGTGGCTCCCGGATCCATGTGCTTGACCGTGTCCACCCGAAACCCGTCAAGATCGGCGAATGCGATCCACCAGCAGTAGCAGCGGGCCATCGCCTTTAATGCCGGTGAGGGGGTGTAAGTGTCGGTCGGGCCGGTCCCGTGATGGATGTCCTTGAGGTCGAAGAAGTCTCCGTCACGCATTTCCGGCTCGTAGTCGAAATTGCTGATCTGCCCCTCGCGGGTGAAGGTTTCTGCTGGATGCAGTTCGGCTGGGAAGACGGCACCGTCCGGATGGACGCCTGCCGCGGCGGCCGGCGTGAACGGCACCAGCCCGCCCTTGCCGTCGCGCCAGCCGGCCACCGGGTAGGTGTTCTCGTCCCATCGGGCCTGCACGGTTCCGGGCGGAGCCTTGGGATCATTTGAAGGGTACCGATTCGGGTCGTGCAGGTCGTAGGCGAACACGTCCCCGGCGTGGTTGAGGACGACATCGAGGATGACGCGAAGCCTCGCCTGGTGGGCGTCTCGGACCAGGTCGCGGAGTTCGGCAGCAGAGCCGAAGTGCGGCTCGACCGTCAGGAAGTCCTGAGTCGCGTAGCCGTGATAATTGTCGGCTGGGCCGACCGACGGGTGCGTCTGTTTGAGCACCGGACTGATCCACAGCGCGGTCGCGCCAAGACGTGACAGGTATCCCAGCTTGCTGCGGATGCCGGCGAGGGTCCCACCGGCAAACTGGACACCCGAGGTTCTCCAATTTTCGGCATCCGCGTCGCTGGTGATCGCATTCCCGTTGTCGGAGGAGGTGAAAAGCGGGGTAGACCCTGAGACCGGGCTACCCGACAAATCCCGATAACCGTCTTCTTGGTTGTCGGAGAAACGGTCCACCAGGAGGAAATAGACGACCTCGTCCTCCCAGGCGGACGGCGACGGCGTCTTAGGGCCCCCGGCGGTTAGCGCGGCAAAGTCGAGATCACTAACACTCGTTGGATTCATCGAGAACCTCCGCCTTTGATGCGGGCTGTGGAGATCATCTCCTGATGCCCTCAGATGCGATCGTTCCAAGAAAGAGGGTGATGGTAGACGTCAGATACGCATCAAGACCATCTGGTCGATCCAGCCCATCCTCGTGGACCCCGTCAAGCGTCGGCCACAGTCGGCGCGATCATGAAGGTCTTGCCTCCTGCCCAGGTCGAGTACGCCGCGCGACCCTTCCGCGGTCGATGACGCCGAAGACTCAAGCTCCGCGCGAGAGTCTGCGATGCTTTGGCGCTCGTACGCCCTGCAGGGTTACGGTCGCGGGAGCTCACACCCACACCCTCAACGGCGGCTTGAGTGGTGCCGTCAAAGATCAACAACGAAAAGGAGAAACAATCATGGACGGACCAGCCGAGGAGTCTGTGGCTGGGTGTGGATCTAGGGCACTGTCAACGACGCCACCACGCCGAGTCCGATCAGGAGGCTGCCGAAACTCCCGACGAATTGCACGATCGTGCGAAACTCCCCATGGTCTGCCAAGGCCAGCGGGGTAATCCGTGGCCATCTGCACACCAATTACCCCGATACCAAGTCCGGCCCGGATCCATCCGGGCAGACGAGCTCGACCCGGGCGCCAGATAATGCTCACCGTGGGCCTCACGCTCTCGAACTCGCAGATCCTGCGCAACCCGATGTTCACACAGTTCCTCCTCACCGTTCAGTGGTGTCCGTCGTGCTCGTCGTGCTCAGGATGTCGCTGCAGCGATTCTGAAAGGCCGACCTGACCGCGGCCGCCACCCAAGGATGACCGAGCGGATGCCGCGGGCCACGCCATCACCCGGCGGCGCCCGCCGGGTCACGCCAACACGCGGCGCACCCAGGACTCGCGCGCCTGCACCGCTGTCCGCGACATGGCCGCCGTCGGCACGATCGTCTGGAACCCATGGAAGCCGCCCGCCCAAATGTGAAGCTCGGCGCTGCCGCCCGCCTCCCAGATCCCACTCGCGAGGGCGACAGCCTCGTCGCGGAACACCTCGGCGCTCCCCGCCTCGATGTAGGCGGGCGGCAGGCCCGACAAGTCGGTCGCACGTGCCGGCGCCGCGTAGATCGACACATCGGCGGTGCCGCGCCGATCGCCAAGCAGCGCCGTCCATCCAGTCTCGTTGCTGGTGCGATCCCAGATCCCAACACCGTCGATCTGCTGCGCTGAAACGGTCTGGTTCCGATCGTCGAGCATCGGCCACATCAGCAGCATCGCGGCCGGCATCGGCCTACCGCGATCACGGGCCAGCAGCGTCGTCCCGATACTGAGGCCCCCACCGGCGCTCGGGCCCCCGATCAGCACCCGGCGCGGGTCGAAGCCGAACACCTCAGCGCGACCGGCGAACCACTCCAGCCCCGCATAGCAGTCCTCCACGGGCACCGGGTCGGGGAACTCAGGTGCCAGACGGTACTCCACGGCCGCCGCAACGGCGCCGTACTCCAGGACCCACTCCACCAGCATCGGTGCGAGCGCCCATCGACTCCCGCCGACCATGCCGCCACCATGGATGAGATAGACGCCTGGACCCGCCACACCCACCTGGCCACCGCGCCGCAACACCGTGACGACGATCATCCCGCCACCATGACCCATCACGGCGTGATCGGTGACCTCGACCGGCCGCCCCCCGATCACCTCCTCCAGCGACGACGGACGCGTGGTCGCCGCCCGGAACTCCGCAATGGAATCAGGCTCAAGCGTAGTGAAGAACCCCGGCGCCGCGTCGAGTGCGGCTTCCAGCTCAACGTCGAACGGTGGACGGGCACGCGCGGTCATCTCGATCCTCCGGTTCTCGATCACTACCACATGACCGATGCTCCACCATCATCGGATTCCCCGTCGAGCAGGACATCGTGAGCATCCGTCCGCCGCCGCCGGCACTCAGCATCCGCTCGCTCAGCCCCTGCGATGGATCTGGAAGCGCCTTTGTTCGCGTCGCACCGCTCCCCAGGGTCTCGATGACCGCAGGAGGTCACGGGTCTGAAGGAACGGATCCCTCTGCGCAGTCGTGTCCGTGACACCTGGCCTGGGGGTGCGTCCCGGCTGGCGGACGGCTCACTGCCCGGGATATCGGCTCTTTCCGCTGTGGCTATGCCCTTCTACTCTGCGTCACCCGGCTGACATCACGGGAGCACTGTCAAAGCTTGACGTAGCACCTCGAGGCTTCGCTCCCAAGCACCAGCCTCCTGCTCGTCCATCCTCGGGTGAATTGGCTTGCCCGCACCCTCGGAACCGAGCACGCATGGCAAACTGGCGCAGAGCCGATCGGCGACGCGGACCGAAACGGGAACGATTCGGCCGTGGTCTCGGACGATGCTGCGCACCAGAGCCGCGACCGCAAGTCCGATCGCGTCCCATGTCGAGCCCTTGAGTTCGCGCACTCGATATGCAGCAGTTCGCACCGTGTCGGCAATCGTTGCCAGCCGCTCGACGGACAAGTCGACGCCCGTCTGCCGAGCGAACTCCTCCAGTGTGAGGCCGGCGATTGTTGCCGAACTGAAAAGCAGCACAGCGGAGTCGCCGTGCTCGCCCACGACCCATGCGTGCACCGAAGCCGGATGTACGCGGCAGACCGAGGAAAGCTCCCCGCGAAGCCGCCAGGTGTCGAGCGATGTGCCGGAGCCGATCACATTGACCCCGCGTCCCGCCCAGCGCCGCGTGAGGTACTCGGTGAGGACATCGAGCGGACTCGTCGCCACGAGACAGACGCGAGGAAGTCCACCCACCTCGATATGCCCAGCGACCTCCTCGCAAATAGCAAGATTCGCCCGTGCCAGGTCGAGGCGGGTCTGACCGGATGCGGTATGACCACCGAACGCCATCACGAGGACATCTTCGGGTTCGACGGCAGTCAAGGGTCGCCCGCGAATCTCACACGGCTCGAGCATGGGCAACGCGTGACTCAGATCGAGAGCCTCTCCCTGGGCGTAACCCTCGGTTCGGTCATAAATCGTCAATCGCGTGACGAGTCCGTCACGGACGATTGCCCGCGCACACGACGCCCCAACGCGGCCTGCTCCGATAACCCCAACAGTGGTCATGACTCGAGAACCATCCAGACTGGTCGTCCCTCGCATAGTACTAATCGATGCGGGGCCCGACATCGACAGCGCGTGGGCTCTCTTCCAACCAGAATCACAGACATGTTCCAATCAGATATGTATCTCTCAGCGGCGACGACGTGCAGCACCGCGCCGAGGCTGATCGCCGAGAAGTCGAAGGCGGCCTCGATCTGGGCGCATTCTCCGACCACTTCCCAATCCTGCGATCGAGGCGGTCGCAGCACGTTACGTCAACTAGGTGTTGACAACTCGCCTCCAGCATGGAGAGCGATCAATACGCTCACGGCCCGGCCGGGCGAAGATCAACAGCTCTGATCCATCGTTGGCGGCCGTCTGCCCCGCGTACGCGACCCCACCATTCCTGCCGTTCTCTCACCCACCCATCAAGCTGCCCAGCTTTCGACGACGTGGCCGTTTTCACCTGGATCGGCGGATTAGCTCGGCTTGGCCGGGACGAAGCGCTTGACGAAATCGAGTGCGGTCTGCGCGACCTCCTGCCAGCCGTGGTCGAGGGTGAGCGCGTGGCCGCGGTTCGGGATCCTCACGATCTCCGTCACCCCTGGGTTGCGCCTCTGCCGCTTGTAGGCGGCGTTCGCGATCGCCCACGGCACCGTGTGGTCCTTCTCGCCCTCGATGATCAGCAGAGGACCGCGGTCGGGGTTTTTCGTGTTCACCTTCGCCTCCGTCCACGGGTTGAGGTTCGCGTTGCCCATCTGCATGAGAGAGATCCCGGAGCCGGCGACGTGGAACGTGTCGTAGAGCTCCTTCGCCTCCTTCTCGTCCAGCGCGTTCGCCCAGCCGTACTTGAACTGGTCGAACGTGAGCGTGATCGCGCGGCCGCGCGTCAGCGGGTTGATCAGGAACGGGCCCGCCACCTTGAGCGCGGAGGCCGGTAGAGGCAGAACGCCGCGGAAGATCCCGGGGTCGATCGCCACCGTGGCCGCCACGAGGCCCCGGCCCGCGAGCATCTGCGCCAGCAAGCCGCCGGTCGAGTGCCCCATTACCGCTGGTTTCTTGTCCAAGGCATTGATGATCTCGGTGGTGTGGTCGGCGACCTGCTTCAGCGTCTTCTTGGCAAGGACGTCCGGGTTCCCGCGGGCCTCCTCGACGGTCACAGGATCGTCCGGCCAGTCCGGGGTGAGCGGCGCGTAGCCAGCCTCGCTGAAGAGCTGCCTCCAGCGATCCCAGCTGCTCGGCAACAGCCAGAGGCCGTGGATGAAGACCACGGGCGTGTTGCCGGAGGCGTTTGCCGCCTCGATCTCCCGGTTCTCCCGCTCCGAAATTGACGCCATGCCGAACTCCTCTCGGTCGGAAACATGCTCCAATCAAATATGGATCTCACCGACGATGAGGTCCAGCAGCGTGCCGAAGCAGATCGCCGAGAAGTCAATGCACCGATCCCAGTCGAGACGGCCACGTGGGCGAGAGCTGGCCAGCTTGATTGGTGGGTGAAAGAACGGCAGGAATGGTGGAGTCGCGTACGCGGTGCAGACGGGCGTCAACGCTGGACAACCAAAGTGCGATCCTCACCCGAACGATCCTCCGGCGCAGTCTGAAGAAAAGCCGCGGGCCACATCCAACAACGCATCAGCACTGCTGTACACGCCCACACCCGGCGCAGGCTTCTGTTCGGCCTCACCGCACGGGTCGAGTTTAGATGGTGGCGGCCCAACTGATCCCGCGCCGTATTGATTGCCGCCAACAGCAGGGCGTCCTCCTCTTTGGGCAGCCGGGCCCGCAACTCCACCATGCCGTCTTCCCGCTCACGCCACGACACATTGCGTCCGATCTGCTGCTTGATCCGCAACCCATCCGCGGACCGAAACCCACTGATCATGCGGGCCAGCTGGGAGGCGGTCGCAGTCAACGTCAACTCCGCCAACCGCTCCTCATCAACCACATCAACGACCCGGGTGACCTCCCGCACCTTCGAATACGACAACCGACCCACCGCGAACAATCCAGCAATGGTCGGCAACCGCCGCAACGCCTTGGCCACCCGAACGTGTTCCCGCGCCACCCCCGGGTTCATCGAACACGACCACGACAACCAATGCGCCAACGATTTGAACCCGGTCCAATACCGGATCGCATGAGTGGCGTCGAACTCACCCAACAGCTCTAACAAGACATAGCTGGACCGGGCCGCCTCGGCGGCTGCAGCGCAGATCCGACCCGCCAACCCATCCGCCAGCGTCCGCTGCTCCGCATCCGCCCACCGATTGTGATGTCGGCCCATCGTGTATCGGGATCGCCTCGCCTGCGTAGCGCGCCGGCACCACCCCCGGACCATCATGATCATCTGCGCTCAACATGCTCATCCTTCCCCAAAACCCAACCAGACAAGGAAGAACGTACAGAAGGGGACTGACAATTTCTTGAGTGAAGGCTGTGGTGATCAACTGCAAGCCGCGCGGCTGTCCGTCGATACCTGAGTTGGAAACGTTCCCGCAGGAACGTCGCCGGAGGCATGCCTGCCGAAATCAGGCCACATCGATCAAGTCATCCGCATGGGACGCAAGCTGTCGCACCGCTTTGCTGCACCGGACACGGATCACCCCCTCGCTGGTATGAAACCGGCGAGCCGACTGGGTGCCGGTCATGCCGTCGACATAGACACTCGCGAGCAGCGCGCCAGTCGAATTGTCGATCAGCCTCAGCTGCCGGCCGGCCTCCAGCACTTCAAGTACTTCCAGGTCAACCGGCAGCGGCGAGTCGCACAGAGTCCCGTCAAGGCCGGCGGGCGACAGCAGCTCCTCGAGCGATTCACTCGACGGCCACAGCGTGACATCGCCTCGCCCCAGCCACCGGTGCTCCATGGACACCGCCTTCAGAGTGTCCAGTGAGAGATTTGCCGCGATCCGCACCGGTCGCCGGTGCAGGGGATAGTTGTTGATCACACACCACAGCAACGCAAGATAATCGCCAACACTCGAGCGGGGATCGCGCTGCGCCATCCGGACCATGCGGCCGATGAGCGCCTGCAGCACCACGCGGCCGGCAAGCTGATCTCCAATGGAAACCTCAGTCAGCAGGGCAGCAAGAACGGGATCGGAGTTCAACCTGGCGGCGGATAGAACATCATCGAGCGAGCCGCAGGGAGCCAACGCCTCGTGTCGATCAGCCCAGCGGGCCGCCGTTTCCCGATGGTCTCGGACGAGCTCGCACCACTCTCGATCGAGCGCCTCGATGACGCCGAATCCTCGCCGCCGACCAGATGCGCTCGTCATAGGGACGACTTTGCCCAGCGGGTGTTGTCCACTGTGTTGGTCGAAACGCCGCTGGTGTTGCCCATCTGAGCCCGGTGTTGTCAGTAGCTAGGGTGAGCGGATGAGGATGGTGGCTGAGCGTCTGCTGGCTGCTACGTCCAAGCTGACGCCGCCATTCGCGGTTCTTGATCTTGATGCTCTGAATCGAACGTAGAGTCCATGATCACCAGAGCGCACGGCCTCCCCATCAGGTTAGCGACGAAGTCGATCCCCTGCCGGGCGTTCGTCGACCGCCTACTCGTGTACTCCAGTGGCTCCATCGCTTCAGGGCCACCGGGCTGGTCACGGCAACCTCTTCCCTGGATGCCACCCAAACTTCGGCTGCTTCGCACCGAAGGCGCCGGCGAGGTACAGACACCGCTGCGCGGGGCGGCGGCCGCCGAACTGCAGGTTGGCGATCAGGTCTGGTTTCGGCATGCCAAAGGCCGGTGAACTGTGCGAACGCTTCGATCGGCTTCATCTCGTCCAAGGAGACCAGATCGTCGACGATGTGCCGAGCTATCGGGGTGAGGGACGGAACATCGGGTGAGTAGCCGCTCGGTCGCGGGCTGGACCAACTGGTCCCTCAATGTGACCAATGCGCCGCGCGAGGTCGCCCATCCCGGGACCGTCGGTGAGCTTGCCGAGTTGATCACGGGCGCTTCCCAAGCCGGCCGGCCGGTCAAGCCGGTGGGCACCGGACACGCGTTCAATTCGATTGCAGCCACCGATGGTGTCCAGATCTGCCTGGATCGACTGACCGGCATGACCAACGTCGATGCGCGTGGGCCTATGCGCGCTCGGAGTGATCACCGAGGTCACCCTGCGATGCGTACCGCGCGACCGGTTAGATCCTGGTCCAACCTTCGACAATGCCTACCTGCGCAGCGTGCTCGGCACATGATGGGTCGCGCGCGAGGTGTTTCAGGTCCGCGCCAGTGGGAACCCTCCATCATGGGAACCGCTCGCATCAGGAGGCGCCATGAACACCTATGAAGCCCGGAAGTTCGCTGTCATCACCGGAGCGTCCAGCGGCATCGGCTATGAGTTCGCCAAAGTGTGCGCTGCCGAGAACTTCGAGGTCCTCATCGTCGCCGACCACGGGATCGACGAGGCGGCGGAGCGGCTGCGGGCCGCCGGCGCGGCAGTCACCGGGCTCCCGGCAGACCTGTCGACGTTCGACGGCAACGAAGGCGTCGCGGCAGCCATACAGCAGGGATCCCGACCGCTCGATGTATTGGCGTTGAACGCCGGTACTGGCGTCGCAGGACCGTTCCTGGACACAGCCCTCGAACGTGACCTTGCGCTGATCCAGCTGAACATCGGGTCGGTGGTCCATCTGTCGAAGCGCCTGCTGCCAGCCATGGTCGCCCGCGGCGAGGGCCGGGTATTGATCACCTCCTCGATTGCCGCAACGATGCCGGGACCGTATTACGCGACGTACGCGGCTTCGAAGGCCTACCTGTTGTCCTTCGCCGAGGCGATCCGGTACGAGCTCAAGGACACCGGCGTCAGCGTCACCGCGTTGCTGCCCGGACCGACCGACACCGAGTTCTTCGACCGGGCCGGCATGCAGAACACGCCGGTCAACGAGGCGGACAAGGATGACCCCGCCGATGTGGCACGGGATGCCTTCACCGCTTTGATGGCGGGCGATGACAAGGTGGTGGCCGGATCGGTGAAGAATCGGCTCCAGGCCACGGCGGCGCGGGTCCTACCCGAGGAGCTCAAGGCCGCCCGACACGCCGCTCAGACCAAGCCCAAAGATGTGGAATAGAGGAGTGACATGTCAGCAGTTCCGTCGCTAGTGATGAACAACGGCTTGCACATCCCGCAACTGGGTTTCGGGGTGTTCCTCGTCCCGCCGGAGGAAACCAAGCAAGCCGTTGCCGAAGCGCTTAAGGCCGGGTATCGGTTGATCGATACCGCGCAGGGCTACCGGAACGAGGAGGGTGTCGGTGCCGCGATCGCCGAGAGCGACGTGTCTCGGGACGAGTTGTTCATCACCACGAAGCTGACCAACAGCCAGCACGGCTACGACACGACCCTCGCCGCCTTCGACGGCAGCATGGAAAAGCTGGGCATCGACGGGCTCGACCTGTTTCTCATCCATTGGCCACTACCGATGTTCGACGAGTACGTCGAGACCTGGCGGGCGTTCGAGAAGCTGCTGGCCGACGGGCGAGTGCGCTCGATCGGCGTTTCCAACTTCGAGATCCCGCACCTCGAACGACTCTTCGCGGAGACGGATGTGACGCCGGCGGTCAACCAGATCGAGCTGCATCCGGAGTTCCCGCAGGAGGAGCTGCGCGAGTTCCATCAGGAGCACGGGATCCTCACCGAGTCGTGGGGCCCGCTCGGTCAGGGCAAGGGCCTGCTGGAGAACCCCCACATCGTCGAGGTGGCGCGACGCAAGGGCCGTACGCCGGCGCAAGTCGTGCTGCGCTGGCATGTGCAGCTTGGCTGTGTCGTCATCCCCAAGTCAGTGCATCCCGATCGGATACAGGAGAACATCGACCTGTTTGATTTTGAACTCGATGATGGCGACATGGCCGAGATCTCCAAGGTCCGGACCGGCCAGCGTCTCGGCGCCGACCCGAACGTTTTCGCGATGCGCTAGCGGTTGATCCGCGGAAGTCGCGCTGCGGAGGGTGCTTAGTTCTGGGGCACAGCCTGCAACGACTCGGTGCCCTCGTCCATGCTGACGCCGCGGCTGGCCAGCGCGAAGCCCAGCGCAACCACCAGGTAGCCGACCGCCATGATGATTAGAATGATCACCGACTTGCCGTTGGCCGGCAGGATCACCGCAGCAATCACCGCAGCAACTACGAGCGCCACATTGAAGATCATGTCGTAGATCACGAACACCCGGCCCTTGAACTCATCGGCCACGTGCGCCTGGACCAGGGTGTCAACACAGATCTTGAGGATCTGCGCGGTCAGGCCTAGTAGGAATGCCGCCACCATCTGCGACGCTCGGGCGTAGATCGCGCCGGGCAGCACCTGAAAGACCGCCGACGCCAGTAGACAGATGATCATCGCACTCCGCAAACCCAGCCGCGCACTCATGGGCGGTGTCACCACTGAGGCGAAGACGAAGCCGGCCCCGGTGATCACCACAACCAAGCCAAGATCAGCAATCGCAGGATCGATCTGGTCAGGGGCGTGGAAGTAATTGCGAAACACCAAGATCGTCGCCACCGTGACGATGCCGTGGATGAGCCGGTGCGCCGCGATGGTCAGCAGCCCGACGCCGGCGGCGCGCCGGCTTCGTAGGTGCGCAAGCGCCTCGATCAGACCGCTGACGACATCGCGTGCTCGCGTGGTCGCTGTGCCGTCGGGGCCAAGCTGCCGCCGCGGGATCAGCAGCGCCAGGCCTGCGCTCACCACGAATCCAACCGCGGCAACCAGGAACAAGATCGCATTGGCCCGGTAGTCGGGCATCACGTGGCCCAAGATCAGGCGCAGCGGCGTCGCCACCGCGACGCCGATCAGCAGACCGGCGGGACCGACCGTCGGTACCACCGAGTTGGCGACGAGGTACTCGCTTGCATCGATGGTGTGGGGAAGTGACGCGGACAGCGCCGCCAGCAGAAACCGGCTAAGGCTCATCGCAACAAGTAGGCCGCCGTAGATGAGGATCTCGACCCCCGTGGTCTGCAGCCCCGTCGCGACCAGGAAGGCGAGGCCTACGATCACGGCTGCTCGTACCAGGTTGCCAACGACGAGCACCTGCCGGCGGGACACCCGGTCGATCACGATTGCGGCGAAAGGTCCCAGGATCGAGAAAGGCAGCAAAGTGATGGCCAGCACGACGGCGATCGACGCCGCGTCTGGCTGCCGCTCAGGCGAGAGGAGCACGTACGCGGCGAGTGCAACCTGGAGGACTCCGTCGCAGGACTGGATGGCGACGCGAACCGCCAGCAGTCGCCGGAAGTATCGGTGCCGCCACAACTGCCGGAGACTCCGAAACACAGCTCGCCGCTGGGGCTGGTGCTCGCTGTCCTCACGCGGTTTGCTGGCGAACTCCATCCTCAACCTTGCGGATACTTCTTCACATACTCCGAGAGCTTGTCCTTCTTCATCGCATGGGCCAGCTCGGCCATCTTGGCCGTGTCCACAATGTCAATGCTCTGCCCGTCGCCCGTCGTTGCAAAACCGGAGATGGGCGCCTGCAGCAGGTCGATGTCCTTGCCGCCCAGTCGGAGCGAATGAGCGGTGCGCTTGATCTCGGCATCGCTGAGATCGTTGTCAACCGTCAGGTACTTCGCGACATTGCTGAGGAAGTTGAGGAAGGTCGACGGATCGGAAATGACTCGTGCGCTCAGACCCTTCTGCACGATCGCCTTGATCACATTGCGTTGGTTCTCCGCACGATCAAGATCGCCTCCGGGCAGCAGCTTGCGCTCCCGGACGAACCAGAGCGCTTCCTCACCTGCGATCGTGATCTTGCCTTTGGGATAGTCGAAACCGTGTGAGCTGAAGGCTGTCTTGTTGGTGACCGTCACACCATGCAGATCCTCTGTGAGCCTGATGAAACCCTCGAAATCGATGAGCGCCACATGATCCATGCGGACGCCGCTCAGATTCTCCACGGTTCGGACCGCCAGCGGTGTGCCTCCGAAGGCAAACGCCGCATTGATCTTGTTCCTGCCGTAGCCAGGGACATTGACGTACATGTCGCGCGGGAACGAGATGATGTAAGCCTTGTTGCGCTTGGCATTCAGATGAACCACCAGGATGGTGTCGCTGCGCCCGTTGCCTTCGTTCCCAGGATCGCGGCTGTCGGAGCCAAGCAGCACGTAGTTCAGCGTGCCGGTCTCCTGCGGCTCCTTGGGGGGGCGTACAGAGGATTCGTCGGTAGGCAACTCGACGCCTCGGTTGAGGTTTTCGGTCAGGCTGCGATCGATTGTCGCGCTGTAGAACATCCCAGCGCCGGTCGCCGCGACGAGCACAATGGCCACGCCGATCAAGATTTTCGGCAGCAGTCGGCGCATTTTGGGGGTGGCGACATCCTCGTCCGGTCCCGACTCGCGCTTCAGAGTGGTCTGGGTCATTGGCTTCCTTCATCGGGGAAAGAGCAACCGGCAGTCTATGCGGTCGGGCCGGTCTGTCCGCGCATTCGCGGTCGATCGTTACATGAGGTATCAGGCAGCCGCGGTCTGGCGGTGACGGCTACGATCCCAATATGTCACGCGCCGAGGAGGCTGCCCGACGGGTCGAGCTCGCGGCAGCTCAAGAGCGCGGCGAATCGCGTCAGGCTCAGAAACTTATCGACGAATTCGTTGCCACAGCCAAGTCCAAGGGCATCGCTCCCGGCCCGCTGCGCGCGACGCTGTATACCGGCCAGTCGGTGAAGACGGACAAGGTCGGCTGGTACCTCCGCAAGAACGAGAGCCTCGCGATCGGTGAGGACGGCTCGTACTACGTGCTCACCGTTCCAGGCGGACTGCGCGAGCGGTTCTCTGGTGTCAAGCTCAAATCGACACCGCCGCCACTGATCGTCGGCAAGGGTGGGCGCGACGGGGAGTCCGGTGACCTGGCGGACTTCCTCAAGTGGAGGCTCGAGGCCGGTTAGTTCCAATCCAGTACTCGCCCGCTGAGTCAGCGCAGTTCGGCTGTGGATGTCGCGAAGTGAGCGAGGGTGCCGGCCAGCGCCCGCAGGTAGTGGTTCAGCACGTCCCGGTTGACGTTGTCGATGCGGTCGCAAGCCTCGTGGTAGCAGGGGTCGTAACGCTCGCGAGCCTGCCCGCCCCATGCTTTGGCCTGTCCCGTCGTCTTGCGTTCCGCGTCGCCATTCTCGGCGCCGCCGACCGGGATGCCCGCCTCGATGAAGGGCGATTCGTCGTCACCGACGAACTCGATGATCTCCGGTTTGGTCACGCCGGTCTTGGCCAGCTGGTCGGCGAGCACCCGTCCGATGGTGGCTGAGCCCGGTGGTCCCGACTCGTCCGTGTCACGGCCTTTGCCGCCCTGGACGAAGTAACCGCCGTTGCGGGAGGCCACCATGTCCACGTTCAGATACAGCTTGATCTTCTTGCGGTCGGCATTGGACAAGCCCTGGACGTAGCCGTTCGAGCCCTCGGCGCCGTTCTCCTCGCCGCCGAAGAATGCGAACCGCACCGTGTTCTGCACCGACGGGTCGGCGCTGAGCTGGGTGGCGATCTCCAGCAGGCTCGCCACACCGGAGCCGTTGTCGACGATGCCCGGGCCGTCCTCGACCGAGTCGAGGTGGGCGCCGATCATCACGACGTGGTCGGCGTCTCCGGTGCGGGTCTGCGCGATGACGTTGCGCTGGGGCACGCTGGGGTCCTCGTCGTCATCCCCGGACGCCTCAAAGGTTGGGGTGCTGGCCTTGAACCCGGCGCCGCGCAACACGCCGACCACGTAGTCGACGCTCGCGTCAAAGCCGGGGGTGCCGGCGGCCCGGTTGCCGCCGTGCTCGTCGGCGATCTTTTGCAGCGCCTGGAGATGCTTCATGGCCCTGGCATCGCTGACCTCACCGGTCAGTTGCTCCACCAATGGGCCGTCAGACGGGGCGGCGGGCGTCGGCTGCACTGCCACAGAACCGCAGGCCACGACACCGAGAGTGACCGAGATGCCGACGAACGCGAGTCTGATACGCAACCAGGTCAGCCTCGCGGTCGAGCTCACGCGGTGCCGGGTAATCGGACCGAGACAAGCGAGCCGCCCTGGATCTCGGACCAGTCACCGTCGAACTCCAGTTGAGCCAAGGCGGCGGCCGGAAACCGGCCGTCGATGGCGGCAACGGCCTCGGCGCTGGAAGTCGCGGGTTCGGTCAGTTCGTGGACCATGCCTGGTGCCCCAGGTGCATGGCCAATCAGCAAGGCCACCTGGCAGTCGTCGGGAAGCTCGCGGACCGCGTCGATCAAGTCATCACCGCCTGCGTTGTAGAAACGGTCAGCGATGTCCACGCGATTCGGTTCGAGTTGATCACCCAGTTTCAGCAGCTCGAGCGTCTGCTGCGCTCGCACTGCGCTCGAGCACTGCACCGAATCGATGTTGATGTGCTGAGTCCGCAGGTAGGCGCCCACCTCACGCGCCTGGCGCTCGCCATCAGAGGTCAGCCGCCGCTCGCTATCCCGGCCGCCAGGGCGTACGTCCTCGGTTTGCGCATGACGAAGTACGAGCAGGATGCGTCGTCGGTCCACTCCAGCAGCCTAAGGCGCCGCGCGATCCGGCGGTGGACTCCCGCTCGCGCGCTCCCCGAGCAGCGCGCTTAGGTTCGTTCTGGGTCATCGGCACTTGCGTGGATCGCCGGGTGCCTGCGCGCGGCGTTTCCACCAATAGTCGAAGTGGTTATGGCTTGATGCCTACCACGATGTCGCGGCGGATCGAGGAGTCGACTCGGTGCTCGAAGTCTCGATACGGACCGAAGTCCAGCGGTTCCAGGCCCGCCCCGGCAACAAGCTCGAGCAACCGCTCCCGGCGCAGGCTGATCGCATTCCAGGACAGCCCGAGCGCACCACCGGTCTTCAGCTGCATCGTCCAAACCGGGAGTGCCTCGCTGATCAAGCCTTCCGCCGAGCGTTCCCGCTTACCGCTGATACCGCGTACGTCGGTCTGGCTGCCGTGCACGACACCATAGGGAGCATCGGCTACCACCGCATCGAACCTGCGCTTGCCGAACAGCGCTCCAGACTGCCGCGTGTCCCCGGAGAAGACAGTCAGGGCAAGCGGCAGATCCCGGGCGGCCGGGATGACCTCCGCGTCCAGGCGCTTGCCGATGATCTTGCCCTCACGTCGCACCGGGCTCACCTCAAGCGTGTGCTTCAGTCGCTTACGCCGCCAGTAGGTACGCAGGTACGCCGCGTACGCCGCAACGGCCTTCGGTTCCACCTCCACGCCGGCGACGTTGCAGCCCAGCATCATGGCGGTGCTCAGTGTCGTGCCGCGACCACACAACGGGTCCAAGATCGAGAACGGTCCGCTGTCCGGGCGTCGCATCGATGCCAGCGTGACGTTGATCAGTAAGCGGGTGAATTGCTCGTTGGTTTTTCCCGGATACTTGGGAATCGTCACCAGATCATCGTCGAAGAGGTCCGGGCTCCGCACCTCGATGGGTAGCAGCCGATCATGCTCGCGTTGGAAGGTCGCGTAGCTAGCGGACAGCCGCCCCAAGGCGACGCAGGCTCGCTCGTTCAGGCTGTCCGCGACCAAAGCCAGATACCCGATCCCCGCAATCGAGATGGACTCGATCGGAGGATGATCATTCGCACCGAGCATGATCTTCAGCTCAGCTGCCACCAACCGATTCGCCTCGGACGCATAGACACGATTGGCCGACGGCGCGAGCAAGATCAGATGATCAACCATTCCGCCTGATCATGGACTCGGCAAAAAACCGGCCGCGAGAGAAGTCCAACTGTTAACGCCGATCGCCGCCGTGGCGGTGCTCCTTGGCTCGCTCGAAGCTCGCTCGAATCTCCTCTTCGGCTTCCTCAACGCCGGTCCAGGTCGCGCCCTCAACCGACTTCCCAGGCTCGAGGTCCTTGTAGACCTCGAAGAAATGCTCGATCTCAAGGAGCACCCACTGGCGCACATCCGAGAGATTGCGGATGTGGTCCCGCCTGGGATCGGACGCTGGGACACAGAGCACCTTGTCGTCGCCGCCCGCTTCATCCGTCATCCGGAACATCGCGACCGCCCGGCACTTGATCAAGCAGCCCGGGAAGGTCGGCTCGCTGATCATCACCAACGCATCCAGGGGATCGCCGTCCTGACCGAGAGTCCCCTCGATGAAGCCGTAATCGGCCGGATACTGGGTCGAGGTGAACAGCGTACGATCCAGTCGGATGCGGCCAGTTTCATGATCAACTTCATACTTGTTCTTCTGGCCCTTGGGAATCTCGACGGTGACATCAAAGGTCAAACCGCTGAGCGGCGTCAGACCTCGCTCGACATCCGGTGCGGCCATCTGACCTCCTTGGGATTAGCACTGACTTCTGCGAGAGTGCATACCAGTTGTGTCCCGATGCCTGAGCCTAGCGTGAAAGGGGGTGTGCGTACCCGGTGGGCCCGAAGCGGACCGCGACGGTAATTCTGGCTGTTCTCGCGGGCATTGTTGTGCTGATCAGCGTGATCGCCGGAGCTATCGCGGTGCTTCCGCACGAGAACCGCTACGCACTTGGGGCTCAATCCAGCTATACCGCACCTCCCTCACCAATCAGTAGTCCAACCACGCCTCCAGCCACCAGCACGACCACTCCGAGCCCAAAGCCTGCCAAGCGCGATCTGCCCGCCCCCGTGCTAGCTCCGGCCTCGCCGCGGGTCGTTCCGAACCAGACCGCGGTGGCCAACAAAGTCAGAGCGGTCAAGGTCAAGGGGATGACCGGCTCCTACTCCGGCTCCGTCCTCGAGGTGGGCAGCGGAAAAGTGGTCTATGCCCACAACGCCACCCGTGGCTACATCCCGGCGTCGACGATGAAGCTGCTCACCTCGACCGCGGCGCTGTCGATCTTGGGTCCAGAGCACACCTTCCGAACCTCAGTGGTCAGCCCGAAGCAGGGTCAGATCATTCTGGTCGGTGGCGGCGATCCCTACCTGTCCAGCAGGTCAGGCGGCGACTACCCCAAGCGAGCCTCGATCACCGGGCTGGCCCGGGAGACGGCAAGCCATCTGAAGCGCGACAAGATCAAGAAGGTCACTTTGGGCTACGACGCATCGCTGTTCCGCGGCCCGTCGTGGAACCCCCGTTGGCCCGGTTTCTACGCTGATCAGGTCTCACATACCTCGGCGCTCTGGGTGGACGAAGGTCATGTGGGTTTTGGTGGCGTGCGTTTCAAGGATCCGGCCAAGCAAGCCGCCAAGGTCTTTGCCGCGGCCCTCTCCAAGCAGGGGATCAGGGTCACCTCGACGCGGTCCGCGCGTGCGTCGAAGTCTGCCGTGGTCGTTGCCAGGGTGTCCTCGATGCCTCTGGAGCGGATTGTCGAGCATCTATTGATGGTGAGCGACAACGATGCGGCCGAAGTGATCTTCCGTCAGGCCGCGATCGGCGCCAAGAGGCCGGGATCTATTGCAGAAGCGACGAAGGTCGTACGGGCGGAGCTGACCAAGCTCGGCATCTGGGATCCCGGCATGACGATCAACGACGGCAGCGGGCTTGCCCGTCAAACCAAGGTGCCGGCCGACTCGATGGTCAAGATGCTCCGAGCGGCCGCGGACGAGCAACATCCCGAGCTTCGTGCGGTGATCACCGGGCTGTCGGTCGCTGGAGTTGAAGGCAGCCTGCGCCGCCAGTACTTCGACGACAAGAGTGTTGCCGGTCGGGGAGTGGTACGTGGCAAGACCGGAACGCTCAACAAGGTGCGCGCCCGCGCCGGCCTGGTACGCACCGCCGACGGGTCGCTCCTGGCGTACGCGTTCTTGATCAACAAACCCAAGAATGAGTACGCGGCCATGATCTGGCTGGACCGGGTGACTACCGCACTCAGTACCTGCGGGTGTCGTTAGCGCTATACCGATTGGTATACTCAAGTCGTGACGATGACGACCATCAAGGTCCCGGCAGAACTCCGCGACCGCCTGGCCGCCCGCGCGAAGAGAGAGCACATCACTCTCGCTGCGACGATTGCCAAGGTCTTGGACGAGGCGGAAGAGCGGCAGTTCTGGGATGCGGTTCGGGAAGAGAATGCCCGTCTGACCGAAGAAGAACGCGGCCGATACGTCCATGACAGCACCTTGCTGGATGACCTAGACGATCCTGAGGACCGGGCGATTAGCATTCGAGGCGGATGGTAAGTCGCGGCGAGGTTTACCTCGCCGCACTCGGTGAGCCCATCGGCCATGAGCAGGGCGGCGACAGGCCGGTCCTCATCGTTAGCGCGCCGGCGTGGCTGAAGAGTTCACCACCCGTTATCGCTGTGCTGCCACTGACACGCACTTACCGGCAAAGATCAACACATGTAGAGATCGAAACCGGGACATCTGGTTTGGCCGCAACCAGTTACGCCAAGTGTGAGGATGTTCGCGCGATCTCGCCGAGCCGGCTTCGGCACAGATTCGGGGAAGCAGACGAGGTCGTTATGGCTCGAATCGACACCCTGCTGAGGAGACTCCTGGGTCTCTAGCCCCGGCCCTGGCCCGCGTCGTTAGCCCCGACCCAAGGGCGTTTCTTCGCACACATCCACGAACAAGTCCGCACTGCGCTCGTACCAGCTTCGTGCGCTCCGTTTTGACGGCTGTGATGGAGGACGGACGGTCTGGGCCTGGTTCACTGGTCTGTCTTGACGGCTGTGATGGAAGACGTACCGGGAGATCGGCGCGGTCTCACCCACACGGCACTCGGCCCGACTCCCGCCGACCGTGCCAGCGCGGACCGCACACATAGACTCGCCCGCATGACAACCTCGATGGTCGACTGGACCGTGGCGCTGAACACGGCTACCAGGTTGGTCAAGCCGGGCCCAGAAATCTCCCGCGAAGGCGCTGCGGCCGTCGTCGCCGAGTTGCGTGGGTTCGCCAGCCGAGCAGAGGCGTACGTCCGCGAGGTCACGAAAATGGAAGCCGCCAGCGGTACGGCCCCGGTGCTGGTTGTCGATCGGCCGCGCTGGATTCAGGCGAATCTGGATGGATTCCGCCAGATCCTGCTCCCACTCAACGCCAAGGTCATCGACCGGATGAAGCAGTCGAGTCCCACCGCTGCCAGCTTGGGCCCCCGGATCACCGGCGTCGAGGTAGGCGCACTGCTCAGCTATTTGTCGTCGAAGGTTCTCGGCCAGTTCGATCCGTTCTTTCCCGGTGCCGATTCCAGCGCACCCGGCGGTCGACTGTTGCTTGTCGCGCCCAACATCGTTTCCATCGAGCGCGAGCTGAATGTCGAGCCGGAGGATTTCCGGCTATGGGTCTGCCTGCACGAGGAGACGCACCGCGTGCAGTTCGCCGCAGTGCCGTGGTTGCGGAGCTATCTCAATGAGCAGATCGCGCAGATCGTCGACTCGGCCGAACTGGACCCGACGATCGTTGCCCAGATGCTGCGGGAGGCGATCAAGCGAGTCATCGACGGCCTCAGCCACAACGAGGAGGTCTCGATCATCGACCTGGTCCAGACACCGGCGCAGCGCCAAACCGTCGATCGGGTGACGGCAGTGATGTCACTGCTGGAGGGGCACGCGGATGTGGTGATGGACAGTGTCGGTCCTGAGATCATTCCAACCGTCGAGCACATTCGGGCAAAGTTCACGGTACGCCGCCAGGGTCAGGGCTTCGACAAGATCATCCGTAGGTTGCTGGGGCTGGATGCCAAGATGCGGCAGTACCGCGACGGCGCGACGTTTTGCCGCGCAGTGCTGGCCGAGGTTGGGATGACCGGCCTCAACCGCGTCTGGACGTCACCGGAAACGCTTCCCACCCCGGCTGAGATCACCGACCCCAAGCTCTGGCTGGCGCGCATGCATCACGAGCTGACCGCCGGCTAGATCACAACGCCACGCTGTGGGTCGTCGCGAACTCGGCCCGGCCACCCTGGCCGCCGTTCAGGCCGTCGATGGAGCGCTGAACCAGCACGACCTCAGCCTCGTCGTCGCCTGCTCTGGCGGCGCCGACTCACTCGCACTCGCCTTCGCCGTCCGTTACGTGGCGGCTCGTCGCAACATCCGCTACGCCGCCGTGGTGATTGATCACGGGCTGCAGGACGACTCGGCCGAGGTGGCTGGTCGGGTCCGGGATCAGCTGGCCTCGCTCGGCTACGACGACGTGTCGGTTACGACCGCTGAGGTGGACCAATCGGCCGCCACAGGACCGGAGGCTGCGGCCCGCCAGGCCCGGTATCGCGCTCTAGAAGCCGAGGCACGAGCCCGCAGCGCCACGGTCTGGCTGGGCCACACTCTCGATGATCAAGCCGAGACCGTGTTGCTCGGTCTGGCTCGCGGATCCGGCAGCCGCTCGCTGGCGGGCATGGCGCCGCGAGCCGGACATCGCGTTCGGCCGTTTCTCCAGATCCGTCGTGCCGTGACCGTGCAGGTGTGCGCGGAGCTGAGGCTCCGACCCTGGACGGATCCGCACAACTCCGATCGCGGCTTCACCAGAGTCCGCGTCCGTGACACCGTGCTGCCGACGCTCGAGGCCGAGCTCGGGCCGGGCGTTGCAGAGGCGCTGGCCCGAACTGCAGAGCTGATCCGCGATGACACCGAGCTCCTTGATCGACTGGCCGCGCAGGCGTCCCGCACCGCCGAGGGACTGGGCGGCACGGACACCCTTGACTGCGCCGCGTTGGAATCCCAGCCTCCGGCATTGCGGCGCCGCATTATTCGGCTCTGGCTATTGGGCCACGGGCTTGGTGACCTGTCGCTACGGCACATCAGCGCCGTGGAGTCTTTGGTGATCGACTGGCATGGCCAAAAGGCCATCGAGATCCCGGGTGCGACGGTCACGCGTACCGCGGGCAGACTGCGGGTCGGCTGACTGCTCGCAACCTCGGCGTAACCTCTCGTCGCAACCGTCGGCCAGGCCCGCGCGGCCGCTGCTGCTGTGGCAGGCTGAGGCCCGTGGAAGCCACCCAGCTCAGCGCTGAAGTGACCCGAGTCCTCGTGACCAAGGATGAGTTGGCCGCCCGGATCACCGAGCTGGCCGCGGAGATTGATCGGGATTATGCAGGAAAGGAGCTGCTTCTCGTCGGCGTGCTCAATGGAGCGGTCATGGTGATGGCCGACTTGTCCCGGGCGCTCTCGATCCACTGCAAGATGGATTGGATGGCGGTGTCCTCCTACGGCTCCGGCAGCAAGTCCTCCGGCGTCGTCAGGATCTTGAAAGATCTGAGTACCGACGTGAGCGGAATGCACGTACTGCTTGTGGAGGACATCATCGATACCGGGCTCACCCTGTCGTACCTAGTCAGCAATCTGCGCTACCGCCGACCAGCGAGCCTGCAGGTCTTGACCGTCTTCAGAAAGCCGGAGGCGGCACGAAATCCCGTTGAGATTGCCTACGTCGGTTTCGACATTCCCAATGAGTTCGTGGTCGGCTACGGCCTGGATTACGACGGGCTCTATCGCAACCTGACCTCAGTTGGGGCGCTCTCGCCGAGCGTTTACAGCTGACTTCCAGGCTCCTACATCCGCCTCCAGCTCGTATGCCACCCATTTCATACCGCCTCGACCACACGAGACGTACCAGCCAGCTTGGGTGCAAACGATAGCCTGGTCAGGAGGATCTCCCGGGTCCCGACTCCATTTACTAGGCAGGTCATGAACCTACGACGGATATTCCGCTCACCTCTGGTGTGGATCGTCCTTGCTGTCATCACGATCGGACTGTTGATCGACTTCAGCCAGCGCGTGACCAGCGGGTATAAGGATGCACCAACCTCTCAGGTGGTCTCGATCATCAACGGCAACGAGCCGTTGAGCGAGGTCATCTTGATCGACAAAGAACAAGAAATCCGCGTCACATTGAAGGACGCGAACAAAACCGGTTACAAGGCAACCTGGGTCGGCAACCAGAGTGACCAGCTGATCACTCGGCTCAACCAACGAGTCGCCGACAAGTCATTGGATCAATGGAAGGGTGAGAACGCGACGCCGGGCTTCTTCAGCTCGCTGCTTGGCACGCTGATTCCCTTCATCATCATCGGCGTGTTGTTCTTCTTCCTGCTGAATTCGGTCCAAGGCGGCGGCAGCCGAGTCATGCAGTTCGGCAAGTCGAAAGCCAAGATCGCCAACAAGGACACGCCCAAGACGACGTTCCGCGATGTCGCCGGATGCGACGAGGCGATCGAGGAGCTAGAGGAGATCAAGGAGTTCCTTGCGGAGCCGGCCAAGTTCCAGGCCGTCGGCGCCAAGATTCCTAAGGGCGTTCTGTTGTACGGGCAGCCTGGCACCGGCAAGACCCTGCTGGCCCGTGCGGTGGCCGGCGAGGCCGGTGTGCCGTTCTACTCGATCTCAGGTTCTGACTTCGTCGAGATGTTCGTCGGTGTGGGTGCCTCCCGGGTACGCGACCTGTTCGAGCAGGCCAAGGAGAACGCGCCCGCGATCGTCTTCATCGACGAGATCGATGCCGTCGGTCGGCACCGCGGCGCCGGTATGGGCGGCGGCCATGACGAGCGTGAGCAGACCCTCAACCAGCTGCTGGTCGAGATGGATGGCTTCGACGTACGCGGCGGCGTGATCTTGATCGCAGCCACCAACCGACCGGATGTGCTCGATCCCGCGCTGCTGCGCCCTGGCCGCTTCGACCGGCAGATCGCGGTCGACACGCCCGACCTCAGGGGCCGGTTCCAGATTCTCAAGGTGCACGCCGAGGGCAAGCCGATGGCCCCGAACGTCGATCTGGAAGGCATCGCACGGCGTACGCCGGGATTCACCGGCGCCGACCTGGCCAATGTGCTGAACGAGGCTGCGCTGCTGACCGCCCGCCAGAACGCGCGGCTGATCACCAATGAGTACCTGGACGAGGCGATCGACCGAGTCGTCGCCGGCCCGCAGAAGCGTAGCCGGCTGATGACCGAGTTGGAAAAGCTGGTGACGGCCTATCACGAGGGCGGCCACGCGTTGGTTGCTGCGGCTCTGCCTGGCACCGACCCGGTGCAGAAGGTCACCATCCTGCCCCGCGGCCGGGCCCTCGGCTACACCATGGTGCTGCCAGAGACGGACAAATACGCGAACACCCGCTCTGAGTTGCTCGACCAGCTCGCGTACATGATGGGTGGCCGCGCGGCCGAAGAGCTGGTTTTCCACGACCCGACCACGGGCGCCAGCAACGACATCGAGAAAGCCACCGCCGTCGCGCGCGCCATGGTGACCCAGTACGGAATGACCGAACGGCTCGGCGCGATCAAGCTTGGCTCCGGTGACGCCGAACCCTTCCTGGGCCGCGACATCGGTCACGGTCGCGACTACTCCGAAGAAGTGGCAGCCATCGTCGACGAGGAGGTCTCCAAACTGATCGGCACCGCCCACCAGGAGGCGTTCGACATCCTCACCGAGAACCGGGATGTCCTCGACGACCTGGTCCGCGCGTTGTTCGAGAAGGAGTCGCTGGATCGGGAGCAAGTCGCGGCGGTGTTCCAGCCGCTGCGGCTATGGCCAAAGCGGCCGGCCTGGACCGGTTCGGACGAGCGGGTGCCGTCGGCCGTTCCGCCGGTCACTCCGCCCCCGCCACCAGCGCTACCGCCGTCCACCAACGGCCAGAGCGTGCCCAACGGGCAGGCTGCCAACGGAGCGCCGAGCCCGGGTCATCAGATCCCAGCTGGCGGCACCCAGCAACCTCCGGGACATTCGCAGGTGCCGTCGCAGCTGCCGACCGCTGGTGAATCCGACCCGCCACCACGAAGAGGCCCGGACTTTCGGTGACAGAGCTCGACGAGGCCGTCGACGTCGACACCAACGGGAGCGGCCGGCTTGACGGCATTGACCCGATCCACTTTCCTAGCCAGGTAGGAAAGTTTGATCATCCGCGCGTCGTCGCGGCCGTACGCGAAATCTTGATCGGGATCGGCGAGGATCCAGACCGGGACGGCTTGCGCGATACTCCGGAACGGGTCGCGCGGGCGTACGCGGAAATGTTCAGCGGGCTTCGACAGGACCCGGAGTCGGTCCTGGCGACGGTCTTCGACCTGGGTCATGACGAGTTTGTGCTGGTCAAGGACATCGAGGTGTGGAGCTGGTGCGAGCATCATCTGGTGCCGTTCACCGGAGTCGCCCACGTCGGCTATATCCCGAGCCGGGACGGCAAGATCACCGGGCTCAGCAAGCTGGCCCGGCTCGTTGATGTCTACGCGAAGCGACCCCAGGTGCAGGAGCGGCTGACCACCCAGATCGCCGATGCCATCAATCGCATCCTGGAGCCACGCGGCGTGATCGTGGTGATCGCATGCGAGCACCTCTGTATGACGATGCGCGGTGTCCGCAAGCCGGGCTCGAAGACCATCACCAGCGCCGTACGCGGGCAGCTGCGTAATGCTGCCACCCGTGCCGAGGCCATGGGACTCATTACCAGCTGAGTCTGCCTGGCCCCTGCGCTCTGGCGGACATGCGAGTCTTCCCGGAGGAACTGGTCCGAGACGACACGAATTTCGGCCAAGACGTTGTTGTTTCCGACCACTTTCGGGGCGAAAAGAGCGGCGGCCGACGAGTGCCGACCTACTTGACCGACCTCTTACTCGCCGTCCAGGTGTTGCAGCGGCCGAAGTCTGCCGAGTCCAGGCCACGGTTGAGCCAGCGAATCTGCGCGGCACTGCTGCCGTGGTCAGGCTTACGACCTTTCGGCGGATCCTCATCGCCGGTGTAGGTGTGCCAGAGGCGGAGCTGGTAGCGGTCGTTGCTGCTCAGCCCAATCGATCGCGCACCTGTGGCGAGGAAGATGCCCTCGAAGCACTGTGCCTGCAGCTCCAGGCGGCGGCTGAGTAGGTACCGCTGGCTCCGGCTCTTGGTCAGATAGGATCGTTGACCGTAATCGCGGAGCATTCCGCTCGCCGACTGCATGTGGTGCCCGAACTCATGCGCGACAAGCCCGAGGTACCCGAGCCGCGCGAACGTGTAGGCCTCGTTACCGTCGTCAGCGCTCACCGGCCAGTAGATGGTCCGGGTGGCCGAGCAGTAATAGGCCGGGGCATCCCGTTGGCCGAACCGCCCGCACGGTGTCCTGATCGTGTGACGGTAGGCCTTGACCTTCGGAGTGGGAAGCTCGATGCCGTGCGCAGCCAGTGGCTTCGCAAAGGCCTTGACCAGGCAGCTGACCAGCTTCTTCCCGTACCCGGCAAGCTTGGCATCCTGCAGCGGAGGTTTCGGCGATCGCACCTTGACCTTGCACGAGACCGCGACGCCACCAAGGTCCACGGCGTAAATGCTGTTCTTCTTCAGCGATGTGTTGATCTGACTGCTCGTTTGGCCGTGGCCTGACTTCACCGTCGGGGCAGGGAGAGACGGCAGTCTGCCCGTTGTGGGGGTGGGGGCGACCGGCGTCGCCGATGCAGTCGGACTTGACGTCGGCGGCTCGATGCCCGGTATCTCACCGCCAGTCGCCCGGCATCCGCATAGCGTCGCGATGGCCAACCCGAGAGCCAGGAAGGCCCTAGCAGCGGCGACGAGTCGACACGGTGACCGCATCCAACGCCGTACCCGAGAGTTGTGCCGCGACAGCGACGGCCCAGACGGCGGATGCGGCACGAGAAGAGAGCATAGGGTGATCCGGGTGAATCCGCTGCCAGCCGTGCCAGGCTTGCCGCAGCCAGGTCGAACTCTCGTCATGGGCGTCATCAATGTGACGCCAGATTCTTTCTCCGACGGCGGGGAGTGGCTTGAGCCGGGAGCAGCCATCAGCCACGGCCTGGACTTGCTCGACCAGGGTGCCGACATCGTCGATGTCGGCGGTGAGTCGACCAGGCCGGGCGCGATCCGGCCGGAGGTCTCCGAAGAGCTACGCCGGGTGCTCCCGGTTATTTCCGAACTCGCGGCCACCGGCGCTTGCGTCAGCATCGACACCATGCGGGCCGAAGTCGCCGAGCCCGCGATCATGGCGGGCGCCCGGCTGGTCAATGACGTCTCAGGCGGTAGAGCCGATCCCGCGATGCTGCGGCTGGTCGCCGAATCGGGCGTCCCGTACGTGTGCATGCACTGGCGCGGCCACTCCGAGGACATGCAA
>DATLPF010000086.1:0-52920 GCA_035535875.1 Propionibacteriaceae bacterium | reverse complement strand
ACCCGGGCTGGATCGGTCGCCCTACCACAGCTCCGACATCGTTGTTGTCGGCCGTACGTTCCGCCCGTGACCGAGTTGTCAGTGCTCAGAGCTTCTGGGACTCGGTACGCGCTTCGAAGTCCTCGGCCCTCTGTTCGTCTGGGAAGAACCACCTGCCCAGCACCTGAACGCTGAGCTCATCGGCACCGTCCGGCACCACAAGCGGCACCGAAACAGTGCCCACGATCCCGGGCGCGATGGTGGCGCGCTGGCGCGGGCCGCCCAGGCCCTCGGCGTCAGGCGTGAGGAAATCCATAGACAGTTCGGAGAGCGGGGTCGACGAAACCGTAGTTTCACTCGAGCTGAAATGCACGACGCACTCGGCGAGATTCAGCTCGAACTCGACCGGCTGAGAGCCGCCCCCCAGGACGCCGAGGGCAAGCGTCTCCGGGAGCGGCGGCACCGCGCCGACCGGCCGTGCAAAGAACTGGGCCACCGCAAGCGGCGAGGCGAGGAGCCGCTGCACCACCCGATCGGCCGCGACGCCCACCGCTACTAATCGCGGGTCCTGGACCACAACGTCGAACTCAACCTCTGGTCCGGCTGCGGTCAGCTCGCGTACCTCGGCTTCTTCGACCGAACCTTCGTATGTCCCCACCGTGTCGCGACGGGAGCGCGGTCGCAGTACCTCAAGCCGGGCGTGGCCGTCATCGGTTACGACTAGCCGCTCGTCAATTGAGCGGGGCGGCGGTGTACGCCAGTGCACGGTGACGAGCGTTGCCATTTTGTTCTTCACGTCCACGGCCAACCTGTCCTCTCGGGGCACCTTCCGAAGCTTTTGCGTTGAATGTGTCAACCATGCCCGGGAACCATTCGGCTCAAACCGAGGAGGCGCATACGCTCCGCTATGTGGTGATCGGAACACTCCAGAATCCGCGCGCCAGCCTGGCGAGGGCGGTGCGGGGACGCATTGCCGGGGACTTCGAGGCGCAGCATGCCGAGATCTGGCGAGACGGCGAGCGGTGGTTCGACGAGCAGGATGTGATCTGGCGCGTGCACGCCGACGCGTCAATGTTCATCGGTGGGATCCGTGCGCTGCTCCTGCAGGCGCTGCATCCGATAGCGATGCAGGCAGTCGCTGAGCATGCCGGCTTTAGCGCCGATTTCTGGGGACGGTTCCAGCGCACCAGCAGGTACCTCGCGCTGACCACGTACGGCACAGTGCCTGACGCCGAGCGCGCGATCGCTGCCGTACGAGCAATCCATCGCCGAGTCACCGGCACGACCCCGGACGGGCGGACCTACTCCGCGGACGATCCCCATCTGCTGATGTGGGTCCATGTCGCCGAAGTGGACAGCTTCCTGAAGGCGTTCCAGGCCTTCGGCGCCGAGGCGCTGACCGAGGCTGAGGCGGATGAGTACGTATGCCAGACCGGATCCATTGCCGCCCAGCTGGGGGTGATCGACCCACCGAGCACTGTCACTGAACTGACCGAAATCATGGAGGGCTACCAGCCGGAGCTCAGCGGCTCAGGTCCCGCCCGCGAAGCGAGCAGTCTCCTGCTAGTCCATCCACCGTTTACCGGCCTCGCCCGGGCCGGCTATCACCTGTTGGCCGCCGGCGCCGTCTCAACACTCCCGGCCTGGGCTCGTGTGGAGCTGCGCGTACCGACCCTTCCAGTAACCGAACGGATCCTGATGCGACCACTGGCCCACTCCGCGATGCGGACCCTGCGCTGGGCCCTCTCCGAGTCAGAGTCCAGTTGATTTATAGCTCAATACAACTCGGTGCTTTCTAGGTCAGCCCGTGCTCGTGCGCGTACGCCGCCGCAGCGGTTCGGGACGGCACGTCCAGCTTGGTGAAGATGTTGCTCAGATGTCGCTCGACGGTCTTGTGGCTCAATACCAGGGCGCGCGCAATGTCGGGATTGCTCCGCCCCTCGGCAACCAATCTCAGGACTTCAATCTCACGTTCGGTGAGACCGCCGGGCCGTGCCCGTCCCAGCAGCTTGTCGACCTGCTGGACTCCTGGCGCCGCACCCACATCAGCAAAGCCGTGGCGCGCAACGGCCAGTTCGGCTGTCGCTGAATCCTCATCGCCCAGCTCCCGCAGAGCACGCGCGACCAGCACTCGAGCCCGACTAGCCTCGTACGGCGACCCGATATCGCTCCAGAGGCGGCACGATTCGCGGCCATGGCGGAGTGCTTCTTCTATCTCCCCAGAGGCAAATTCGACGGTCGCGGCCGCGTACGCCACCATGGCCCGGAGCGCGGAGTTGCCGAACGCCGACGCGATCTCGGAGAGTTCGTCCACATGCCCTCGGGCTTCCTCAAGACGTTGGGCCGCAACCAGGATCTCGACAGCAGCCGGAAGCAGCCGAGACCGCTGAACCAGCCCCCCCGCTTCCGCGAGCAGCCGGTGGATCGCCGAGATGGCTGGCGTCGTCCGACCGCGAGCAAGCCACGCCAACGCCAATCCCGGCTGGGGCTCGTAGCCGAACTCCGCTGCCTGCCGGTAGGCCGCCTCGGCCTCGTCGAGTTGGCCTCGGATGCGTAACACATCGCCCTGCTCGGTCAGTGCTAGCGCGGCCGGCGCCGTCGTACCCTCCTGCTGGTATCGGCGCTGTGCCAGGGCAAACTCAGCAAGCGCCTCGTCGTAGGCACCGCGCAGTCGCATGATCTGGCCACGGTGCAACGAGCACTGACCGGTATACGGAACCAGGCCGGGCTGCTCCTCGCACCATCTGGTCAAGGCACTCGTCCACGAGGCCGCGCGCGAGAAGTCCGACACCTCCTGGCACGCCTCAATCATCGAGCAGTAGACCATTCCGGCAATGATGGGCGAGACCTCTCCAGCCGAGATCCCGACCATCGCCTCGTCGAGCAGGGCAAGCCCTTCCGGCACCCGACCGGAGTAGATGGTCATCCGTCCCTGGCACATCAACCCTTGTGCGATGAGGTCGGGTTCGGAGAAGCGGCGACCAGTCTCGACGATATGTATGGCTGTCTCGCCGGCCCTGGCAAAATCTCCGCGGCCGAGGTGCTGATAGAACTCGTGGGCAAGAAGGTACCCACGTTCGACGATGTCTTCGGGCTCGGCCTCCAGCAGCCGCTGCGCTCGGGCGACCCAACCGCCCCCAACCGCAACCTCTCCCCGGACGTTCAGCAACAGACCGAGCCATGAGGCGAAGCGGACGGCTCCCAGCGAATCCCCGTTCCGGATCCTGTCCTGGTAACCGGCCTGCAGGGCGCGTACCGCCTCGTCGACGTTGCCCAGCAGATAGGCGGCCGTCGCCAGGGCCATGGTGTCCTCGGCGCTAAGGTCGCCAGCCGTCCGCAGCCGGTCGAAGGCAACTGCCCAGTCTCGGCGGGCGTACGCCTCGCGAGCCTCCAACAACTCATCGATGGTCCTGTCCCGCTCGACGCCCATTGCGCAGCCTCCCGCTCAGAGGGTACGCGCCAGATGACTCAGGCGGCGAGGGCGTATAATCTTTCGACTCTCGCGTCGATCTGCTTCGCGACGTACGCGGCATCTCTGCCGACTCCGGGGAGCACCATCGAGCTGAACGCGTACTGGAACGCTAGCCCGCAGAAGAACAGCCCGGGAGCTTCCGGCACCACGCCGCGCATCTCTTGCGGCCATCCGTCAGAACCGAAGATCGGCAGGTCGATCCAGTCGAACACTTGGCGGAAGCCCGTGCACCAGACAACATTGGCTACGTCGAGCACCTGGCCACTGGCAAGGACCGGCCGCCCATCGCGGACGCCGGTCACCCGATCCAAGACCCGTTCCACACCGCGCGCACGGAGATCGGCACGCTTCACCCGCAACATCGGTCCCCCGTGGAAACGAACCTCGTTCATGACCTTGCGGCCCATCGGTGTTCTCCGCGTGAGCACGTGCGTGTGGATGAACACAACGACTGGGAAGACCAGCCGGAACCCCCAGTGGTCCAGCCGTACTGGCACCTCACCGGGGTCTCGGCCGGCCAGCACCGTCGGGTGGGTTGCTGAGATCTCGAAAGCGATATCGGTGCCCGAGTGGGCGGCACCAACAACAAGCACCCGACCTGGCTTCAGCTGCTCCGGCCTGCGATATTCGCTGGAGTGCAGCTGCCGAATCGTGGGGTCAAGGTCCATCGCGAAGTCAGGAATGTTCGGCGTGCGGCCGAACGTACCGGTCGCCACCACGACGTTTTCGGCGATGATGCGGTCATCGCCGAGATGGAGCACATAGCTCCCGTCGGCCGCCTCCAAGCGGTCCACACAGGTGGACATCCGCACGGGGAGCGCAAACCGATCGACGTACGCCGCGAGGTAGTCAGCCACCTCGTCCTTGGTTGGAAACGACCACTTCGAAGCCGGGAAGGGCAGACCCGGAAGCCCGTTGTAGCCTGCCGGGCTGAAGAGCCGCAGCGAGTCCCAGTGGCTTCGCCAGTTGTCGCCAACTCGCTGGTTGCCGTCGAGGATCAGGCACTGACGGCCTCGTCTCTGCAGGTGGTAGGCGGTCGCCAGGCCGGCCTGGCCGGCGCCGATGATCGCGGTCTCGATGTGTTCGATCGTCATGGGAATCTCCAGGAGGGAACGGGACGCCGTTTGGCCGGGGTGATGCCTTGGCATAACGCAGATGCCAGATGAGCATCAGTCCCGATGTGACGACGTAGAAGGTGTGCAAAGCCCAGATCGGGCCAGCTGGTAGCTGCGCCACATAGATGCTGTGGACAGCGTTGCCGACATTGGCCAGCACAAGGTTTCCCCGGCTGTAGGACGCCAGCTCCTTGGTTCGTGCTGCCTTGATCAGCATGGGCAGGGTGCTCACTGCGAAGAGGATGGTCGAAACCGTTCCCGCGAGAACTGCCACGCTTGCCATGCCGAGGACGCTACGGAGGACAGCCCTTGGGTCGCGTCGGGTCAGATACCCAACTTGCGGATGGGTCTGATGGGTGAATCCCCGTACGCCTGGCCCCCGTAGAGGCGTGGGCTGGCGTCACTGTGGAAGGCTTACGAGATGACGGAACCTGAGCGGGTACGCCGAGTCGTATCGACCGTGCTACCGACCGTACATGGCACCTTCCAGCTTCACGGGTACGAGGTAGAGCCGGGCCGAGAGCATGTCGCGCTGGTGCTGGGTGATCTTGACCACGCCGGAAGCAACGGCCATGTTCCACTGGTTCGGGTTCACTCCGAGTGCCTCACCGGCGACGCTTTCGGGTCCTGGCGCTGCGATTGCGGCGAGCAGCTCGACGCGGCGATGCGGGAGATCGGCCGCGAGGGGCTGGGCGCGGTGATCTACCTGCGCGGGCACGAGGGGCGCGGCATCGGCCTGCAAGCCAAGCTGCACGCGTACGCGCTGCAGGACGCCGGCCTTGACACGGTTGACGCGAACCTACACCTGGGACTTCCCATCGACGCCCGCGATTACGGCGTCGCCGCCGCCATCCTGAATGATCTTGGTGTACGGCGGATTCGGCTACTTTCGGCCAATCCCACCAAGAGCGCTCGGCTCGGTGATCTTGGCATCGAGGTGATTGCCAGGCTTCCGCTGCCGGTGACCGAGCGCGCCGAGAACGCCTTCTATCTGGCCACCAAGCGCAACCGGATGGGGCACGACAGCACCCGCAGCCTGCCCGATGTCTGGAGCGGGCTGTTGCAGGGCCGGGTGCCAGAACATGCGGCGGCCGGTTTGGATGAGGTACTGCTCGATCGGTACGGGTCGCTGGTCACTGCCGGCCCGACGATCACCATCGCCCAACTAGCGCAAAGCGCCGACGGCTTCATCGCCTCCCGGACCGGCGACGCCAACTACGTCTCTGGCGAAGAGGACCGGGAGCACTTGCACCGGCTGCGGGCGCTGGTGGATGCCGTGGTTGTCGGCGCCCAGACAGTCGCAGCCGATGATCCGCAGCTGACCACCCGCGCAGTGCCGGGACCTTCTCCGGTTCGCGTCATCATCGACCCGGGTGGCCGGATCCCTCGGGATGCCCGAGTGTTAACGGACGGCAGCGCCAGGACCCTGTGGTGCGTGGCATCGGGGTTGGAGTCGCCCTCAGAGCTGGCGGGGCACGTCGAGCTTGTCACCCTCAAACTGGAGGGCGGGCGGTTTCAGCCTGAGGCGCTGTTGGGCATGCTGCGGTCGCGCGGCCTGGGCAGGGTACTGATCGAGGGCGGCGGCCGAACCGTCTCAGACTTCCTGGCTGCGGGCCTGCTCGACCGGCTCTACCTGACGACTGCTCCGATCTTGGTCGGGGATGGCATTCCCGGCGTACGGTTCGCGGGCGCCGATCTGCTCGCGGATGCCTTGACCGCTTCAGTACGGCGGTTCAGCCTGGGCCGCGACATCTGCACCGTCTTCGACTTCGCGGCGGCTCGCCAACGATCTTCCCGGCAGGGCCAGGATGTCGCAATGACCAAGCTCGATCCGGAGGATTCCGAGCGCGAGCTGGGAGCGTCGTAGCTCGAGCCAGCTAGTCGCGATCGCCGCGAGGCTCGGATCGTGTGCCACGGCGGCATCGAGCCGCTCCTGGAGAAGCTGTTCGACAAATGTCGGATCACTGGAGACGCTCAACTGCCACGACGTCTCCTGGGTGCGTACGGTGAATCCGCCCGCGCGCAAGGCGTTGACAGTCAGTGTGGCGGCGTGTGGACCAGCCCGGCCAGCGCGCCGTTGATGATCATTGAAGGCCTCGAGCAAACCTTGATCACGCGGGTCCACTGGGGTAAGACTCAGGGTTCCGGTGACGGTAAGGCTGAAAAGAGCGGGCACCTGATTGTCGATCACTGCTTGACACATTGAGTCGATCTCTCCCGCCGTCAGTACATCCAGCAGGGCCGAGCAAGTGACGAGGCGCTGATCGCCGTTGCCGCTGGCCAGGAGCCGTCCGAGCGCCTCAACGCTGCCGTCGATGATCATCGTGTCAGCCGACAGCGGCATCCAACGGCTGATCGCCGGATCATGATCAAGATGGACCCAGCACTGTCTAGAGGGAAGGCGTGGTGCCAGCCATCGCTGGTTGGCACCTGTCCCCGCACCAAGATCAATGATCTCGAGTACATCCCTGCGATCAACGGTTTCGATCAAATAGTTGATCAACTCGGGGAGAAGGGTGCCGATGGTGGCGGCTCGGGCAGAGGTGTCGGCGGCGGCGCGGGCGGCGAGCCAGCCCGGGTCGACGGCGGCGCGGGCGGCGAGCCAGCCCGGGTCGACGATAGGTTCGGCCGGCGCTCCAGATAGGCCAGTACCGCTTCTGCCGTCTGCTGCCATCCGGGCAGAGTATCTCGACGAGCCAGCGCTGCCCGGCGCCATGTCCGCCGCAGCGTCGGTTCGGTGAGCCAGCCACGTAAGACCGCTGCCAGGCTTGCCGGGTCGCCGGCTGGTACTGCCGTGCCCGGCGTTGCGTCACTGCTTGACGTCTCCCCTTGGTGGAGGGCCTCAACCGCGCCGGTTCCTTCGGACACAACGGCCGGAACTCCGCGAGCCAGTGCCTCGCCGATGACCAGGCCGTACGTCTCCGTCCGGGACGGCAGCACAAACAGGTCGGCCGCATGCCATTCCTGGTCCAGTGCTTCACCGATCAGTGCGCCGGGCACCGTGATCCGCTCTTCCAGCCCAGCCGCCGCGATCTCGGCACGTACCCGAGCGGCATAGTCGGGATCAACTCGATCGGAGCCGACCAGGGCGGCCGTCCATGGGAGGTCCGGGACCTGTGCCAGCGCCTGGACCAGAGTGAGCTGGTCCTTGGTCGGTGTCAGCGTGGCAAGCGTGAGGAAGTGCGATGGGCGGCCCGCCTCGCTACTGCCGCGTGCCACAGGTGCTGGCGTGACCCCCGGAACCGCCACGCCAAGATCACGCCGACCGTACCGGCGGGTCAGCTCGGTGGCGGACCAGCGGCTCGAGCACAGCACCCCGGAGGCGACGCGTACCGCTTGGGCCTGAAGTACGGCGTACCGCTCCCGGCGCGCGGGATCGAGGCCGAGCTCATCGCTGATCGGCAGATGGACCACGATGCTGACTGCGTGGCCGGCCTCGACCGCCGCGGCCACAACATCTGGTGAGCCGCATCCCACGATTCCGTCGACCAAACAGGCAGGCGCTGCCCGCAGAGCTCGCGAGAGCTCGGCATGGGTGGTCGCGTCTCCGTCCGGCCAGGGCCCGGCGAGCTTGTGCAGCTGGACATCGACGCCGAGGCCGCGCAATTCGGTGACAAGGGCCTGGTTGTAGACATTGCCGCCAGTGGGATCGTCTCGATCCCAAGTCACGAAACCCAGCTTTGTCACAGCAGCGGCCGGCAGCTCAGTCAAGAGTCATGGTGTATCCCGCCCAGGCGTCGGGATGCTCCCGTAACGTCACATCCAACTTCGTGAGGCCGCGATCTGGGAGCGAGGCCGCAACTCGCTCCGCTATCAGCTGTGCGACTGCCTCGGTGGTCGTGAGGGTGCCCGCGAGGACTGGGTGTTCGTCCAAATTGCGGTAATTAAGGTCGCCCAGTGCGTTGCTCAAAACCTCGGCTGCCTCGCCGATGTCGATCACGATCGATTCCGGACTGAGCGTCTCGCGCCACAGAGTCAGCTCCACGACGTACGTGGCGCCGTGCAGGTTCTGAGCTGGGCCGAACGACGGGTGCGGCAGGCTGTGGGCGATCATGACATGATCACGAACTGTCAGGTGGAACACGATCAGGCCTCCTCGTCGGCTGGATAATCGATCACCTGGCACAGTGTTTCAGTACCGTCGTCGAAGATCGATTCCATGGTCTGCGGCAGCGCGCCGAACCGGGCGTGGCCGGTGATGAACACGTCGAACACCGGATCATGAAGCATCCGCAGGGCAAGCGCCAGCCGGTCCCTCGTGGTACGCCGGGCGCGGCGAGCAGCTGCGACGGCGCCAACCTGGCTAGCTCGGATCGCCAGTCGCCGGGAATGGAATTCGGCACCCAGCGGCACCCGCGGCTGCAGCGTCCCGTACCAGGAGAGCTCGATCAACTCGGCCTCCGTGCCCAGCATCTGGAGGCTGCGGGCGAGGCCAGATTCGGTAGCCGAGCAGTGGAAGACAAGATCATTGTCACCGGCGGCGTCGTCGGGGTGCACCAGCTCGACACCCAAGGCTGCGGCGAGCGCAGACCTGGCCGGGTTCACATCCACGAGCTGCAGCCGGTCGAGCGGCAAGGTCCGCAGCAGTGCGGCGATTGTGCCGCCCACCATTCCGGCGCCCACCACGGCGACGCGGTCACCAATCCGCGGCCCCGCGTCCCAGAGCGCGTTGATGCCGGTCTCCACCGTGCCGGCTAGCACCGCGCGATCACTCGGCACTCCATCAGGCACGGGCGTCAACGCACTCGCCGGTACGACGTAACGATCTTGGTGCGGGTGCAGGCAGAACACCCTGGTGCCCTTCAACGACGCGGGACCCTCTTCCACGACGCCGACTGACAGGTAGCCGTACTTGACCGGGCCAGGCAAGCTGCCGACCTGAAAGGGGGCGCGCATGGACTCGGCAACCTCTGGAGGAACCCGGCCTGCATGCACCAGCATTTCGGTGCCATGGCTAATGCCCGAGCAGATGGTGCGTACCAACGCCTCGTTGGCGTCCGGCGAACGGGCGGGTTCGGTGCGCAGGACGCCGTGCCGGGGGGCCATCGTCCAGTAGGCGGTCCAGCGCTCAGTCGCAGCCATCTCCGCATTCTCGCGCCAATTCAGAGCTGCTCGCGCGTGTGACGGTCACTGATAACGCGAGGCCGCTTGAATTACGAACGACTTGAGGATGCACAGTCCGCACCAAGACAGCAGACTTTTGATACATAGTTCTTCCGATGGTGAAAGGAGAACTAGACGTGCGGGCGGTCATCTACGCGAGACTCTCTGAAGATCGCGAGCGGGCGGAGTCGGTCTCGACCCAGATCTCGTACAGCACCAAACTTGCCGACCGCATGGGCTGCGACGTGGCGGGCGTCTTTAAGGACGAAGGCAGGTCTGGCTTCACGGGCGAGGTCAGGCCAGGCTTCGAGGACATGCTGAAGTTCCTCAGCAGGGGCGACGTGCAGGTCTTGATCGCGCGGCACCACGACCGGCTGACACGCAACCCGGACGACTTCGGGCGCCTGATGAAGATCTGCGAGCGATCTAAGATCAAGATCAGCCTTACACCGGCGGCGAGCTGGATCTGTCCACCGCCAGCGGCGGGTTTTACGGCTTCATGGAGACCGGCAGGTCGTGGTATGTGTCAGCGATCAGGAGCCAGCGAGTGAAGGACGCCCACGAGCGGAACGCCAGAGCCGGAAAGAGAACCGGTGGAGGGTCCAGGCCGTTCGGCTACAAGATCATCCGGCAGGACCTCGGCGAAGGCGCTCCTCGTCGGTGGCGCATCGTCGGCGAGGAGCTTGAGCCAGCCGAGAAGGAGCTGATCGAGGAGGCGGCCACCCGAGTGCTGCGCGGCGAGAGCATGCGCAGCATCGCGTTCGACTTCAATGATCGCGGCATCCGGGCTGTCGCGGGCGGCCGGTGGGTTGGGTCGACGCTGCGACGCGTGCTGATATCGCCGAGGATCGCCGGGCTCCGCGAGCACAACGGCGAGGTGGTCGGCAAAGCAGCGTGGCCGGCGATCATCGACCGCGCCACCCACGATCGTCTGGTCGGGTTGCTGGACGATCCGAGTCGCAGGCGCGAGAGCTTCGGCATACCCCGCGTGCACCCGCTGGTCGGTCTGGTCTACTGCGCGTCGTGCGGCGGGAAGATGACGACCGCGATCGCGCCGAGGCAGGGACGCGGTTACGTCTGCCGCAAGGACGAGAACCCCATCTGTCCGGCACGAGTGCGCATCGTCGCGGAGCCGTTGGAGGCGTACGTGGAGGGCTACGTGATCGACCAGTGGCGGAACCCGGAGGCCCGGAAGATCGCGCAGTCAGACGACGACCGGATGTCGCGTATCAGGGAAATCACTGACGAGATGCGGCGCCTGCAGGAGCAGAAGAACGAGGCGCTCCGGATGAAGCTCCGCAAGGAGGTTGACGCCAAGACATTCCGAGAGGTGACGGCGGAGATCGAGGCGGCACATGATCAGCTAGCTCGTGAGCACAAGAGTCTGACCAGCGAAGCGGCCATGCCGGAGCTGCCCGACCCATCGCTGGCGTGGGAGGACCTGTCTGCAGAGGACAGGCGCGCGCTGACCGAGATGCTGGTGGACAAGATCGTCATCGCTCCGCATCCTCAGAAGATCGACAAGGACGGCAGGCGCCACTACCTCATCCGTGCGATCCCGTACCAAGATCCTCAGCAAGAGGCTGAGCGTCTAAAGGCGGTGCATGAGGCTCGGGTCAAAATCGTCCCCAGGGTCTGAGCGCACAATCAACAGATTTCCAACGACGAAATTCTGGGCGCCCGGTCCGTGCGTAAGCGTCTGTGGTGTTGCCGCCGATCTGGGTGTCGTAGTCCATTTTTCCCAGCACAGTCACGGAGGCCCGGAAAACATCGTCCTCGACTAGGTCGTCGAGCTGCTTCGCATTGCCGGTCAGTAGGGTACGACTCGTCGAATCCATGACCCATCGAATCCTCGGGGGTTTCGGGGGTTTCAGAGGTTTTGATCCCGCCTCTCGCGAGACGAAAACAGGTCTCTATTTATATACATACGAGGGTCAGCCGGCCGGGAGAAAACCCCAGAAACCCCGAAACCCCCGAGGGAACATTGGCCATCGGGCAATCGGCGCCCGGCGTGGCCTACGAACTTCCAGGGATCCGTCGGTCGCGCCGTCGGTCGCGCCGTCGGTCGCGCCGTCGGTGCGCCGCCCGCGGGCCATTGGGCACCGAATCGGGGGGCGGCGAGCCGACGGAATCTGCTACTGGATCACCAGCCACCAGGTCAAGAAAATTCTGGGCACCGGGGTGCGAATCACCCGTATTGGGGTCGGTATTGGGGTCGTCGTGGAGTCTCACACGGCGATTGGATGCTGTGAAGAAAATTCTGGGCTCCGGGTCCGTGCCTGTGGACGTCCGCTTAGAGGACGGCAATTTCGTACGTAATGTGCCCGTCGATTTCTTCAGGCCCTAGTCTTGCGAGCATTCGTCATTGGGGAAAAGGCTCCATCCCGATTGGCCCCGTTTATTGGGCACGCGGTCCGCGCGCCTGTTCCGCGTGCTGGCCGGACGCCGGCGATCTGGCTCAGAAGGTTTGGCCACGCGCAAATTGTGCTCCCAGCACAGAGGATCTGGTGCGCGTGCGTGTGCGCCAACGCGCGTATTGGGGTCGGTATTGGGGTCGTCGTGGAGTCTCACACGGCGATTGGATGATGTGAAGAAAGTTCTGGGCTCCGGGTCCGTGCCTACTTGGTGTGAAGAAAATTCTGGGCTCCGGGTCCGTGCCTGCTTGGCTACGGAGAACCGCGGTCCTCGAATATTCCGGTTGGTCGCCCAGCCGCGAAAAACATCCTGGCAACAAGCGGGGCATTCTTGCGTGGCAGTGAGCTGAGTGGCCCGGCCATTGGATGCTGTGAATCCTGGTCGGTGTCGTAACGTCGTCGCCGAACCCTTCGCCCCAGGGGCACGTCATCCTTCATCCAGCGAGCGGCTCACAGCCAGTAACGTCGTCGCCGTACCCTTCGCCCCAGGGGCACGTCATCCTTCATCCAGCGAGCGGCTCACAGCCATGACTTGCTCTTGTGCGCTGGCGACAGCGGCAGTTGCTAGCTTGGTCCTCAGTTTGTGGACCCTGGTCTGTACTTATGTGCAGTGCGAGTGCCAGACTAAATGCTCGCAAGTCGCGTCGCAGATACTGCATTTCGGCTCGGCGCGGTACTCAACAGGATGGATTGACATGGATTTTGTCGTGCTGCTGAAGTTCCGCTCGTCTGTGTCGGCTGCCGAAGCGGATGCGGGGCTCGGGCGGCGGGCGGCGTGGAAGTATCCCGAGGGCGTCCAGGTGATAGCCGAGTATTGGCCGCTCTCCTCGGCGGTGCAGGTCGTGAGCATCTTGTCCGCGGACAGCGTCAAGAAGATCATGGAGATCGTCTTCGAGTGGAACGACGTATTCGACATCGATGTCTACCCCGCTGTCTCGGCCGACGAGGGCCTGAGAATCGGGTCTGAGGTCTTTCCGCGCCTGCTACGCATGCAGCAGCAAGCCTGAGATATCAGAAAGCTGGGCCGTTGGGCTTACGGGTCCCGGAACGACCAAAGACTGAAAAATTCGGACAGCACGAGAATTCCCATCTCGGTGACGATCAGCCGCCAGTCTTGCTCCTCCGACAGAGTGCGTATTGGTGTTGCTGACCAGGTGTCATTCTCAATAATGTGAAGCGAGCACGCGGCGTACCCACGAGTCGGGCGCGCGGGCGGATGAAGATCAAGATCACGCGCGCGTGTCAACAGCGACAGATCATCGATCTTGTCCTAATTTGGACCTGACATTCGCCACAATCGACACTCGCCACAATCGAAGCTCATGAGGGGATCAGATGGTCAAAGTTATCGTTGGAGGAGGAAAACCCCGCAAAATCCCGTTTGGCCCCGTTTATTTTACAAGAGATTATGTCAAGCCGGGCGGCTTACTTTGTAAGGGCAAGACATATCCGCAGGGGCGTCGTGGCGTCGTTCTACGTGAACATACACTTCTCGGCAAAGTCACGCACGTGGACCTCCGCTTACCGGACGGTGAGTTCTTATTTGAAGTGCCCGTCGATTACATCAAGGCTGAGCCGTGAACATGCCACCGCGTCGTTCTAGCCGTTGGCTGACCGAGAAATTCTGTCCCTTACCAGCCTTACCAAGCCTTACCTCAGATACTGGTAAGGCTCTAGTAGCGAGCCTTACCACCCCTAGTTGGTAAGGCTGCTAGATACCTGTCTCAAGAAGGGCTAGTACTGCTGTGAGCATTGGTAAGACACACTGCTGTGGACATGAGCGGTCCGGTCTCAGTGATCAATCCAACTGTTGTACAGGTTCCGAGCGGCCTGCTGCTGCGGGCTCCGCCCTGGGTAGTGAAGCTTGCTGTTCCGGAAGCCGTCCACGATGTTGATCTTTCCTTCCCTCGTGGCTTCCTTGATCGCTCGGTCGGCGTGATCTTGATTGTGACCGGGAATGCGAGCACGCACGGCGAGGAGGTCTGTCTTGTTGATGCCGGGCGTGTTCGCGACTTCCTCGGTGACGATCTCCACGCCGGTCTGGGTACGCACTGTCGCTCGGTTGCCGGTGCCGATGTTGCTACGGCGGGTGACGGGGTCAAAGAGCAGTTGAGTCTCATCCATGCCGACCTGCCTACCCTCAACGAACAGGAACGGATCATAGCCCTGTCGGGTCATGACCATCCGCACGTCCACCCAGTCATCGAGGGCAGTAGCGCCGCGCGCGTGCTCGGTGCCCTCATCATGCTTGGGCCGCCCGGTGTGTGCGGTGGTAAGGAACTGGGCGACGCCAGCTTGGGACTTGATCTCATCTATGGCGGCCGCTAGCCGCGCCACACCCGAATTGTCGTTCTCGTCTATTCCCGACCAGGCACAGAGCCGAGCCCACGAGTCGTTGATCCAGATCTCGATCCGTTGTACCGAAGCCACCACGCCGTCCAGGCCGCCCCGGCATCAGTGATAAGCGGCACGCGGTATCCGCGAAGGTGCAGCGTCTCGATCTTGTTGGGATTCTGGATGCCGATCGGACGGGTGTAGTCCAGGAAGTCGTCTCGGTCCATCTCGCCGTTCCAGAACCCGATCCGTCCCTGCGGCATCTCGACCGCGAGTGAGCCGAGGAATGGCCGTCCGTCTGCTAGTGCGGTAGCAAGGTCGCAGGCCAAGCCGGTCTTCCCGGTCTTGTACATCCCGGTGAGCGACGCGTTGTGTCTGATGCCGATCAGCGACTCGATCCGATATCGAACCATCTCCCGCTCACGAGCAAGATCATTCAGCAGCGACGATGACACCTCGGGCGGCGGATACCGCCAACCATCAGCCGCTAGGAGCTGCCGGGCTCGCTGGTCGATTCGAAGGAGTCGCACCCGCTCTGCGACTTGTTGATCTTCGAGCCGCTCCGGGTCAGATTGGCCGCTGCCTGCGCTGCGGCCTCCAGGCCTAGGTAATGAGCGTCGGTCAACAAAAGGCTGGACCTCTCATCATCACCGTGGATAGCGGCGGGCCCGAAAGATCTCTCCCCGTGAGGCCCGGGGCGTCCAGGCGATTTCCCGCGAAGGGAATTTCAATCGAGGGTCCCTGATGTAATCGATGGGCACTTTAAGTAAGAACTCACCGTCCGGTAAGCGGAGGTCTATGTGCGTGACTCGACCGAGATGTTTATGTTCACGTAGAACGACGCCACGGCTCCCCTGCGGGTATCTCTTGTCAAAATTGGAGCCACGCTCGACATAATCTTTCGTGAAATAGACGGGGCCAATCGGGATGTGGCCCTCTGAGGCGGGAGCCAAGACGCCGGTTGCCTTTTGGTCCGACTGCAGTCGTCTCAGGATCGCCAGTATCTCATCCGTCTTATCTACTCGGTCGCGTCCGGGAACACTGGCCTCGGCAGGATGGTTCTTCAATGCACGCGCGCACCGCGACCTCCGGAGCCGTCCCCGCCGGACATCGCCTTTCGCGCTCAGATCGTGGAGCTATCGTTAGCTGACCGGATGCTCCTATATATCAAAATCTGATCGTCCGTACCGCGACTGAGCTTGAATACGCTGCTTAGGTCACTGGAATGGTCGCAGCCCGTGGCGAGCGACGAGATCCGGCACCTCAGTGAAATCGAATGAGAGCCCGAAGCGTTCCGCGATCGGTGCGGTGACTGACGGATCCGGCCGGCGGCCGGCGGCAGCAGTCGCCTCAGCGAGCTCGATGAAGTACTTCTCAAATCCCGCCGGCGTGATGATCTCGATCATCCGTGCCGGTTCGGTACCGGCATTCCACATCGAGTGCAGTTCGCCACGTGGCTTGACGATGTAGCCGCCCGCACCCAGCGATACCTCGCGGCTGTCGGAGCGGAAACCGATCTCGCCGGAGATGACACACGAGATCTCGTCTTCGTGGGTGTGGCGATGGGGCGGAATCAAGACGCCCGGGTCGAAAGTGTGCTCCACGATCGAGATCGCGCCCGTCTCCGAAGCGGCGAGCTTGACGGTCGCGGTGAATCCCGGGACCAGAGTCACTTCACGACAGTCGGGCGGGACGACGGCGAGCCGAGCGGACGGCGACGTGATCATGTATGACCTCCTGATTTTCGCGAGTCAGTGCTGTATCGTCATTTGTCATGGTCCACTGCCGAACGTGCGTTGTCAATGGTTAAACAGAACCGTATTGCGAAAGTTGGCCGGCCGTATCAGCTGCGTGCTCGGGCCGACTCGATGGATCGCACTCGCGCGCGGATCACCCACGCCGCAATCGAGCTTCATGGAACCATCGGTCCGGCGGCGACGACGATGAGTGCCGTCGCCGAGCGGGCGGGCGTAACCCGTGCCACGCTCTACCGCCACTTCCCCAACGAAGACGCACTCATCAGGGCCTGCAGCGCAGAGTGGCGGAGCGCGAACCCGTCCCCCGATCCGGCCCAATGGGCAGCCATTGTTGATCCGTACGATCGGCTAGCGACAGCGCTGCCAGCGCTCTACAGCTGGTACCGATCAGCCGAGGCGATGCGAAGCAGCCTGCTTCGCGACCTCGCCGTGCTGCCGCCCGCCATCCGTACCGGAATCGAGTCCTATCCACGGACCGTCGCCGATGTGCTGGATTCCGGTTGGCCGCGTCGATCACGACTGCGTCGGGCCGCTATCGGCCACGGCGTCGCCTTCGAGACCTGGCAGTCGCTGGCGCACGAGGGCCTGAGCAATGCCGAGGCCGCGAAGCTGATCATCGGGCTGATCTCGACCGCGGAGCAAGGAAGGAGATCTCGGCCGAGCGCGGGATCGAAAACGACGGTCCAGGCAGCCCAGACACCTATGAAATGCTGAACGCGTGTTCCGCACGCTGGAACTGCTGGGCGGACTCTCGCTGGTTACCGACATCGGCACGGGTTCACCTCTGGAGGAGTCGCTGAAGCGGTGCCTCGTCGCAGCTCGCCTCGCCCGAATGATCGGCTGCACGGACTCCGAAGTCAGCGATGTGCTCTATACCGCGCTGCTGCAGCACCTCGGCTGTACGGCGTATTCGCACGAAGCTGCCCGGGTGTGGGGCGATGACGTCATCACTGCGCGGGTGAACTTCCTCAGCAGCTCGGGTGAGCTCAAGGACATGTGGCGGCTGTGGATCCCAGGAATTGCCAAGGCGACGGGCCGGTCGAAGGCCAGGGCGCTGGCGACCACAGTCGTCACCGCCGGACGAATGGATGCGGAGGGTACCGCAGCGACTTGCGAGGTAGCCCGAGCAGCATCACAAGGGCTTGGGCTCCCGGAGCCAGTCCAGGTCGGCCTATCCCACATGTTTGCGATGTGGAACGGCAAGGGATTCCCGCGCACCGCAGGCGAGGAGATTCCGCTGGCCGCACGCCTGATGCAGGTCGCCTTGACCGCGGTGATGTTCGCCTCTCACGCGAATATCGATGTCGCCGTGGCCGAGGTCCAGCGACGCGCCGGGACGCAGCTCGACCCCAATCTCGCCGAGCTGCTGGTCGAACGCGCCGGCGAGCTGCTGGCCGACCTCGACGAGATTGACGCCTACCAGGCCGTGCTCGACATCGAGCCAGCGCCGGTACGCCGGGTCGCGAAGGATGAGCTGGCCGACGTGGCACGAACCTTCGGCAACCTGGTTGACCTCAAGAGTCCCTGGCTGCACGGCCACTCCGCCGGAGTTGGCGATCTTGCAGCCGCCGCTGCGGGAATGCTCGGCCTGCGTGACGATGTCGACACCGTACGCGTCGCGGGTTACCTACATGATCTCGGACGAGTCGGAGTCTCCAGCGCGATCTGGGACAAGGCCGGCCCGTTGAGCGGAATCGAACGGGATCAGGCGCGGCTGCACGCATATCACAGCGAGCGGATCCTCGCTCGGATCCCCCCGCTGACGGGATTGGCCAAGCTCGTCGGTCAACACCATGAACGCTGCGACGGCAGCGGCTATCACCGAGGCTCCACTGCAGCGCAGCTGTCAATGACCTCCCGCGTCCTGGCCTGCGCAGACGCGTACCGGCGTTGGATCGAGGACCGTCCGTACCGACGAGCGCTCGTTCCGGCACGAGCTGCCGATCGACTGGAGGCGGAGGCCCGCGCTGGCCGGCTCGACCACGACGCAGCCGCAGCTGTGATCGAGGCGGCCGGTCTTCGCCGCGCAGCTCGGCGCAGTGGCCCGGCGGACCTCACCGAACGACAGGTTGAGGTGCTGCGGCTGGTGTCTCGTGGGCTGTCCAATGCCGAGATTGCTGACCGGCTGGTGCTTTCCCGACGCACTGTCGAGCACCATGTTCAGGACGTCTATCTCAAGATCGGAGCATCCACCCGCGCCGGGGCCGCCATGTTCGCTATGCAGCACGGGCTGCTTGATCAATCTAGGTAGTTCTGCCCATGCCAAGGTGGCCGGTGCGCGCTCACACTGCTGGTGTGACGCTCTCCACCGCCCGCGCACGACCCGACAAGCATGACCGCCTGCTCACTCCTGCTTTCATCCGACTGACAGTTGCTGACCTCGCCTACTTCACCGCCAATGGAGTCGCGATCTACACCCTGTCCCTCTGGGTAACCGGACCAGTCGGTTCCGACAAATCTGGCGCCGGGTTGGCATTCGGAGCCTTCTACGTCGCAGCCCTGCTCCTCCGTCCGGTCGCCGGCCGCCTCGCCGACACCCGCGGGCGGCGACCGCTGCTCATGGCTGGGGCGCTGATCAGTGCCGTGGGGATGTTCGGAACGGCGTACGCCGACAGCCTCCTACCCGTGGTCCTGCTACGCATACTGCTCGGGGTGGCCGAAGCCGCCTTCTTCGTCGCATCGATCGCCGCGCTCGCCGATCTGGCGCCGCCGAGCAGGATGGGTGAGGCGACGAGTTACAACTCCCTCGGCCTCTATCTGGGCTTGGCGTTCGGGCCTCCGCTCGCTGAGCTCCTGATGAGGACCGCCGGTTTCACCGCCGCCTGGTACGGGGCCGCGGCGCTCTCGTTGATGGCAGTCGTGGTCGCCGCTGGGATCAAGGACGTCCGATCACGGTCTGAATCGCCAGGCCGACCAGCTCAGCTGATCCTCTGGAAGGCCGTCCCGCCGGCGCTCGGCTTCTTCGCCTCAGTGGTCGCCATGGGAGCGTTCTTCGCCTTCGGCTCACTGCAGGCCGACGCCGTCGGACTAACGCCAGTGAGCACACCACTGTTTGTGTACGGCTTGGTTGTCGTGGCCGGCAGGTTGCTGCTCGCTCGGGTACTGGACCGATTCCCTGCGCTGCTGTTGGGTGCTGTTGCGCTGGCGATCATCGCTGCTGGACTGATGATCATGGCGCTCCGGAGCACACCGATCGGGATAGCCGTTGGCGCCGCGGTATTCGGCTTCGGCGTCACGCTGAGCACGCCGGCGTTCTTCTCTGCGATCTTCGCTATCGCACGGCCCAGCGAACGGGGTGCTGCCTCGGGAACAGCGAGCATATTCCTCGACCTCGGAGTGGGGGCTGGCCCGATGCTGCTTGGCCTAGCTGCACAGGCCGCCGGCATCCCGTTTGCTTTTGGCGTGGCGGCTGCAGTGGCGTTGGCCGGCTGCATGTGGATCCTCGCGCTGTTCAGGATGTGGCGAGGTAGCGGTGGACCTGCTGAATAGCGGAGGCGCCCTCACCGACGGCTGAGGCGACGCGCTTAACCGAGCCGTACCGTACGTCGCCGGCGGCGAAAACACCGGGAGTGCTGGTCTCTTGAGGCAACGGTGGTCGGTCTAGTGGCCAGTGGACAAGATCTGAGCCAGTGAGCAGGAAGCCCTGCGAGTCGCGTTCGACGACGTCGGCGAGCCAGTCGGAGTGCGGGTGGGCGCCGATCAGCACGAACAGTCCGCCGGCCGGCTCAATTTGTTCCCGGCCGGTTGCCGAGTCTCGCACCGAAATGGCTTGGAGGCGGGCGTGGCCATGGACGCCGGTTACCGTCGCGTTGAGCCGGACGCTGATATTGGACGCTCGTTCCATCTCGTGGATCAAGTAGGCCGACATACTCGCGGAGAGCGCGCGTCCGCGGACCAGCAGGGTCACGTGTGAGGCGAAGCGGGCCAGATGTACGGCAGCCTGCCCGGCTGCATTGGCGCCGCCGACGACGAAGGCCCGCTGCCCTCTCAGCGCAGTCGCCTCGGTGACGGCGGCGCCGTAGAACACCCCGGCACCGAGCAGCTCCTCGAGCCCGGGCACATCGAGCCTGCGGTAGGTCACGCCCGTAGCGATCACGACGGTGTCGCTACGGGCCAGACTTCCGTCGGCGAGGGTCAGCAGCAAGTCCCCGCTATGGACGTCGAGGTCCGCCGTTGCCTGGATGAACGCTATCTCCGCGCCCATGAATAGTGCCTGTTCCACGGCGCGCGACGCCAGCTCGCGGCCGCTGATGCCACGCGGAAACCCGAGGTAATTGCGGATCAAGGACGTGGTCCCTGCCTGCCCGCCGAGGGCTTCCCGCTCGAGCAGCAGCGTCGCGAGGCCTTCGGAGGCGGCATACATGGCCGCGGTGAGCCCGGCCGGGCCGCCGCCAATCACGGTGAGGTCGTAACGGGTGCTCGTCGGCTTGGTCTGCACACCCAGCGCCTCCGCGATGCTCTCATTTGGCGGATCGACCAACACTCGACCGTCAAAGAGCAGCACGATCGGCTGATCCCCCGGCGCCACCCCAGCCTGTCTCAGCAGCTGGCGTCCTTCGGGTTGGGCGATGTCGTAGAAGCGGTGGGCGACGCTGTTGCGGGTGAGCAGGTCTCGCAGCTGATGCGAGCGGGCCGACCACTGCGGGCCCACTACCCGGACTGCCACCGGTTGGGAAACGGTGGCCCCTGCAGCCCGGGCTCGCTGGCTGAGCAGCTCCGAAACCGTTCGGTAGAGCTCGAGCTCCGGATCGCCCCACGGCTTGTTCAGGTAGTCATCGAGCAGACCCAGCGCCATCGCACGCACGCCTGCGCGGCCAGCGGCGATATCGCCGTACGTAATGAGCAGGACCCTCTTCGCGGCCGGGTGAAGCTGGTGGCACGTATTGAGAAACTCCACGCCATCGGTGTCAGTGAGCGATTGGCCTGCCATGACCACGGCGACTTGATCACCGATGTTGAGCTCGGCGAACGCAGCCTCGGGGGTGGCGGCGGTGACGATGCGGTAGTCGGCCGCGAACCGGCGCGCGAGGTCGCGCTCCATGGCCGTGAGGATCTCGCGGTCTGTATCGACGGCCAGCAGCACTTGTTGGGCCATGCTGACTATTCCATCGGAGGTCGCGGGTTCTGTGCCGTGCCTGTCGGGCCGGGCGCCTGGACGAGCGTCTCATCGGTGTAGCACCAGAACCAGTCCTCGCCAGGTTCCATGGAGCGGACGATCTGATGGTCTGGGGCGTGCTCGCGGGCGTGGCGGCTGGCGTGCTTGTTCTTCGAGGAGTCGCAGCACGCCACAAGGCCATCGGTCATGCACATCCGCAGGTGGACCCAGCTGTCGCCAAGTTCAAGACACTGCTGGCAGCCCGTCGACGACGGCGTGACGTCGCGAATTTGATCGAGGTGCGTGCACTGCACGGCTGGCTTTCCGCGCACACGCTGCAGCACAAAGCGGATGGTTTGCAGCAGTCCCATCGGCGCTTCTCCTGTCCGGACCGCTTTTGTTGTCTAGCTAACAGTCTCCTGCCTGGCGGCGCGTAGCGTACGCCCGGTCCCGCGGGGATAGCGTGTGACGGTGCCCGACTACGGCCGTGACGTGACGTTCGGATACTTCCTTATCCCCAACGCCGACGACCCGCTGCTCGACACCGCCCGCAGCATCGAGGCCCACGGGCTGGACTGGATCGGCATTCAAGATCATCCGTATCAGCGGCGCTTTGTGGACACCTGGACCCTGCTCGGTGCGATAGCGGGGGTCACCAGTCGAGTCGGCTTCTTCCCCGATGTGGCCAATCTCCCGCTGCGTCCGCCGGCGGTGATGGCCAAGGCGGCCGCCAGCCTCGACGTGCTGAGCGGTGGACGCTTCGAGCTGGCACTGGGGGCCGGCAACTTCTGGGATGCCATTGAGGCGTACGGCGGGCCGCGGCGGCAGCCCCGTGACGCGCTGGCCGCCCTCGAGGAGGCGATCCATGTCATCCGCTTGATGTGGAGCGGTGAGCGCAACTTGCGCTTCGCCGGCGAGCACTATCGCCTCGCGGGTGCGCACTCCGGGCCGGTACCACTGCATTCGATCGGTATCTGGCTCGGTGTGTACGGCCCGCGGGCGCTCGGGCTCGCCGGCCGACTCGCGGACGGTTGGGTGCCGTCGCTGCGCGGCGAGATCACCCTGTTAAGCGAGGGCTCGGCCCGCCTCGACGAGGCTGCAGCTGCGGGGGGCCGCGACCCGGCTGAAATCCGTCGCGTGCTCAACGTCAATGGCCAGATCACCGATGGTGCCCGCCTCGGACTGCTGCGGGGTCCGGTCGACCAGTGGGTCGATGAGCTCACGGACCTGACGGTCGGGTACGGCTTCGATACGTTCCTGTTCTGGGGCGACGGCGAGGATCAGCTTCCCCGCTTCGCCGAAGAGGTAGCGCCGGCCGTACGTGCCCAGGTGGCCGCGGAGCGCGGCCGGCCCTAGGCTACGCAGCGCCCGGGCCCTCGTGACGAAACCTACGTAGACCTACTTTCCTTGCGCTTTGCACACGTTGCACAAGCCATGTATAAAGCGCACGAAAGCTATACAGAGCTCTCAGTTCCGCTCGCTTGACAAGGCAAGCTCGGGTGTCGGTGTCATCCTCCACCCTGGGAGTCCGGCTAGCCCTCCCCCGCCATGTCGGGCATCGGGTCTGAGGAGGATAGCGCTCCAGGTGCACCTTCCTCGCCGCCGGTGTCGCCGGTCCTCGGCAGCGGAACTCCGGCAGGGTGCGGCGGCTCGTTGGTGTCCTCAGGCTCGTAGCCCTGAGGGCTTACGTCCTCAGCACCGTAATCCTGAGGCGCGACATCCTCAGAGCCGTCGTAGTCAGAGCGCTCCTGTGGAGAGTCGGGGTCTCGCTGTGACTGAGCAGCGGGGGGCACCATGTCGTCGGTTGGATTGGCGTCGACATGTCCGCCGACGGGCCCCGTCGCCTTGGACATTTCACTCATGATCACTCCTGAAGTCGGGCTACTCACCGCTCTGCTGAGCGTGCTCGAGGAGGTCTTCCTTGATCTCCTCTTTGGAACTGGAGCTCACACCGCTGAGCCCAGCGTTGCGGGCTGCCTGCTCAAGATCTTCACGGGTCGCCTGGCCAGGCCGGTCGCCGAGGTGCTCGGTCCGGGCAGTGACGAATGCCTCAGCAAGCTCAGCCCTCCGAGCCGCACTCAGCCGCTGTTGGATTCCGGGCAGCACACGGCTCTCTTCCTCCTCGACGTGGTGGTTCACCGCCTTGATCAACTCATCAAGTGCCGCATCGAATTCAGTCGACTCCGGGTCCATCGCCGTCATCTGTTCGAGCATGTGCTCAGCCTCGGCGTGCTCACCCTGGCTGTGTTCGACTTCCTCAGTCTCGCCAGCCTCGTCCTTGGCAATCGGATATACCTCGGACTCCTCGGCTCGGGAATGTGCAATGAGCAGGGCACACAGCACCGGGAAGTTCAAGCCCCTTGTTGCCGGCTGCTTCTGCAACAGGTCAAACAGCCGTTCCACCTCGCGGTGGTCATTCTTGATCAACTCGACAACATCTGCAGCGGGCACGTTCCACTCCTCCTTGAGTTCGGTATTCCACGCCATAGCCATCTCGAGCCCGCTCGAAACGCCCTGTCGACGCTAACCAGCCACCGGGAGGTGTCGCAGAGCGACTACCCGCAGACGTCGCCGCCGGTCGGCACTCGGATGAACCTGACCTCTCGTACTTCCGCCCGAGGCTCGGAGCTGCCGCCCCCCAAAGCTTCACCCTAGATGCAGCCTCCTCGCTCGACTTACGCCTGAGTCGACGAGCCCAAGTTCATCTGGAGTGAAGTTTCCGGCGAATTTCCTGCCGGCCGTTGACATCGGGCGTCAGTTGGCGGTTCGACGAGGGTGCCTGGTCGTCCGACTGCATCTACGGTGTGGACTGTGGACCACGCTGTGGTGGTGGGAGCCGGAATTGGCGGCCTGACGGCCAGCTTGCTGCTTAGCCGGGTTGCGGCGCGGGTGACGCTTGTGGAGCGGGCGCAGCGACCGTCTGAGGTTGGCGCCGCCTTGGCTTTGTAACCGAACGGCATGGCGGTTCTGGACCGTCTCGGGCTGCTACCTGCAGTGAAGGTTGTGAGCGCGCGGATTGACAGGATGGACATTCGAAGCGTGACAGGCCGGAGGCTGCTGACCGCCGGGATGCCTGATCTAGGCGGCGGGCTTGATCACGCGATCGCGGTCCGTCGAACCGAGCTTCACCTGGTGTTGCTTGAGGCTGTTGCCGCCGTGGCCTCCGTCGACACACGTTTTGGGTGCGCGGCAGTGAGCGCCGACCCGAGCGGAGCAGTGAGGATCACCTCCACCGCGCAGCACGGCCCAGGCTCGATGAGCCTGCGGGCCGATGTCATTGTGGGTGCCGATGGAGTCAATTCAGCTGTGCGCAGCACGGGTGGCTTCGAGAGCCGGGTGTCGGTGGGGAGCAGCTATGTACGCGCGATCGTAAGGGGTCGGGCCAGCCCGTGGTTCGAGGAGTACTGGACCCCGCTGGGATCCTTCGGCCAGGCACCGCTGGGTGGCGATTTCGTCTACTTTTGGGCTGCAGCCCATGTGGGCGCGGCGGCTGACGCGGTAGCTCGACGCGACCTTGGGGCCTTCCGCCAGGAGTGGCGACGAGTACTTCCCGCCGCGGCAGACCTATTGGAGCAGGTGTCCTCTTTCGACGAACTGCTGGTCAATACCGTCCGGCGGGTCGATTGTCGGCGCTGGTTCTCCGGCCGCCTGGTTTTGCTCGGCGACGCCGCCCATGCCATGGCCCCGAACCTGGGCCAGGGAGCGAATAGCGCTCTGGTCGACGGCGTGGTCCTGGCCGAGGAACTCGCCAGGGCACCATCGGTGAAGGATGCCCTGGCGGGATACGACAAGCGCCGGCGACCACTCGCCCGGCGCGTGCAGCTGACGGCCGAGATGCTCCAACGCCTGTGTGGCATCGAACAAGTCACGGCGCTGCGCGTAAGGGACGCTCTGCTCGCGGGATTGGCCCGGTTCCCGCGGCTCAGTGACGAGGCCATCCGTCGAGCCCTGGCCGCCGACGTCCGAGCTGTCAGATCGGCATCCCTGCTCGGCGACGCCCGCTGAGCCGACCATCGCGAGAGAAAGTCATTCGGGTCGGCGAAGGGAAAGTTATCGCCGGGGTCCGACTGTTGGATCATGTCGGTGTGAAGGCGATGGTCGCGGTTGTGCCCCTGGCGGGACACGTGGGTCCGGTCTCGGGTTTGGTGGCCGAGCTGCTCAAGCGCGGGCACGAGGTCCGGGTATACACCGGCTCGCGCTACCGGCGGCGCTTTGCAGACTTGGGTGCGACGGTAGTGACGCGGTCGGCCGCGCAGGACTTCGACGAGGACAACCTTGGAGCGACCTTCCCGCTAGCGAGACGTCCCGGGCTGCTCAGAGTGCTCGCTTTGGTCAACCACGGGTTCATCGGCACCGCTCCTGGCCAGGTGCAGGACCTCAGCCAAGAATTGGAGCGCGAACCAGCTGACGTTCTGGTCGCCGACTCAATGAGTTTCGGCGGGGTGCTTACGGGCGAGTTGCGCGGCCTTCCCTGGGCTCTGCTGAACGTGCTCCCTTTTAATCAGAGCTTCGAGTCGGGGGCGCCGGGTTTTCGGGTGAAACCAGCGCATGGCACCTTCGGTCGGCAGCGAGACCGGCTCCTGCGGCTGGTGTATCGCGCCACCTCGTCTCCCTTCAAGCGCGCCTACAACCGCGCTCGGGCCGAGGTCGGGCTGCCCCGTGATCGGCGGCCGTACGGAAGCGGGCTGTTCTCGGACTGGCTCGTGCTCGCTACCGGCTGTCCCAGCCTGGACGTGCCGCGGCTCGACCTCCCCGACCAGGTGCACTTCGTGGGGCAGCTGGATCCTGCCGGAGCGGTATTTCCGAGCGGAGCGGCCGATGGTGCGTCGACGCGACCGCTCGTCGTGGTGACTCAAGGGACGCACGACGTGGAGCCGGCCGACCTGATCGAGCCCGCGCTCAGGGGGCTGGCAGACCTTGAGGTTGAGGTGATCGCGACCAGCGGGCGTCGCGGCAGAACCGAGGTAGGCGTCGCTCCACCGGGAAACGCTCGCGTCGTGGACCTCATCGACTTCACGTCCGTCCTCCCGAAGGCTTCCGTCTTCGTGACGAACGGCGGCTGGGGAGGCGTTCTGGCGAGCCTCGCCGCCGGAGTCCCTTTGGTGGTTGCCCCCGGGAGCGTCGCCGACAAGCCGGAGATCGCTGCCCGGATCGCGCGCTCTGGCGCTGGCATCAACCTGCGTAAGCGCCGGCCGAAACCCGGTGCGATCGCCGACGCTGTACGGGAAGCGTTGACCAACCCGAGTTATCGCGAGCGCGCACGGCAGATCGCGTCTGAGCTTGATCAGTTGGGCGGGGCGAGCTCGGCCGCCGACCTACTGGAACGGCTGGCAGAAACCAGAGCGCCGGTACGGCGGACCGGCAATCCATGGTCGAGCCCTGCGACGTCGGGGTGAACGTTTCGGGTGGGTTTTTAGTGAAAGCGGGAACGGCGGTCTGCCGGCGGGGAGGGCAGGGCGTGCCGTTCGGCAACGCCAAACCGTGCCCTTCAGGCTGTGGCCAGCACCGCCATCTACTATCGCCCGCAACTCACTTGTCGCCCTCGCTGCAGACGATCGGATGTTCGACCTTCAACTCAGCGGGAGCCCGCATGTGCCAGGCGTCGGTGACCAGCTCGCGCAACCGGGTGATATCGATGCCCTCAAGCCGGACCATCACCAGTGGCGACCAGTTGTACGTGGAGGTAGTGAAGAACACGTCCGGCTCGCTCAGCAGCAGCGCCTGCTTCTCCGCTTCGTCGCCCACATACAGGACGGCGATGTTGGTGCGAATAACCCCGCCCCTGACCCGGAACGTACTCAGGGTATGACCAGACGAACCCGCGGTTGCCCACTCGGAAGTCGAAACCGTCGCTGTCAATCTCCACCGTGTGCGGAAGGCTCATCGCGATCCGCCGGACATCGTCGGCATCAACCACGCCGACCACCGTCTTGCCTCGCTCGGGTCACCCAGATGATGTTAGGACCGCCCTAGGATCGCGCTGCAGCCGCGGCCTGGAGCGGCTGCAGCCTCCACGCGGCTGGCCGCGATGACCGCGCCTGCGTTAAGGAGCCTGTGACCGGAAGCGACAGCGCATCTACGTCGGTCGGTGGCGCCGCCATCCGATCTCCAGGATCTCGACTGTCGGCGCAGGTTGAGAACGCTCTGTTCCCGGAGAAAGGGTTGTCGGATTCCACCTCGGCGCCGGGACCTGATCAGAGATCGACCCGTAGACATCAGGGGTGTTGTCGAGCTCGCGCAACAGCTGCCTGTAGGCGAGGCGGTTGGCGATCTGGCGAGTCGCCGACATGGACACATCGGTGGCGAGAACGCGCTGAAGCCGCTGGACCTCGGCGCAGAGCTGCTGCCGTCGGAGCACCTTCGACAGATCGTCGGCCTCTTCATCCGGGTCGCCGCCCGGGCGGAGGTGGGCCAAGGTCCAGCTTCCGAGCCGAATCATCGGTGTGCGGAGGAAATTCCGGACTGACTGCCTGCTGAGAAGAGGGAGGCCGATGTACAGCCCAACGACGAGGAGCCAGCCACCCAAATGCTGAAGATCCATCACGTGGCCTCCTTCATCGAGGGAGTGCAGGCGTTGGCGAGGCCAGCGCAGAACCATCCGTCGTAGTCCGTAAGCACCTTCCAGGGTGGATCCACTGTATTTCCCCTGCCAAGGCTGCCTTCCCGCTACTCGCCGGGCCACGATCGGCGTGAGGGTAGACGACTCAGGGTTGAACGGCGCCGCACCCTAGCGATGGTGGCTGGTGATGCCTCCGCGGTCGTCAAGCGTGCTCGGCGCAGGGTTCTTCCGGGACAACTTGCGCCACACCCAGCTCGAGGGAATGTGCTGATCGAACAGCACGTACGCTCCGGTCGAGTCGACCACCAGGGTGCTCTCGAGTTCTCGCCTCTCCGAGCCGTGCCCGGCGAACAACAGCTCGTCGTCGCGAGCCAGCACCGTCTCGCCGTCGGGTGTGAGGACGGCATTGCCGTCGCGGAGCAACAGCAACGGCACCACCCGGAGTCGCCGCTCCCGATCCTCAGGGCTCCGCAGTAGGTCCCCCAGGACTACCCTGCCTTCCGCAAGCCAGCCGCCAAGAGCCGGTGCCTGCTCCCGGTCCAGCTTGATCTTCCAGAGGGCGGGGAGCTCGCGACCGCAGTTGTGCCGCAGCTGCCGGATAAGATCGGCCGCCCACTGGTCGCCCCGCGCCGGCATCTCCTGGATGAAGCGCCACAGCATCGGCGTGCTGACCTGGGCGTACACCTCGTGCGCAACCACTTCGGTCGGCACCAGGAGGGCGTCCACCCGCATGGCCTCGAACAGGGCTGCGCTCGTCGGCCGGTTCTGTCGCGCGGCGAAAAACAGTTGGGGGTTCAGACGGCGCGCGGTGACAAGCATGGAGAGGTTGGTCGTGTCGTTGTCGGTGCCGGCCACGAGCCCGGCAGCGTTCGCGAGGTCAGCCCGGGCCAACACCTCCGGTTCGGAAGCGTCCCCGACGACCACTCCTGGCTCAGGCTCGGCTTGCTCGGCCGGTTCGATAATAGTGACCTCGAGGCCCGCTGCCCGCAGGTCCGCAGTGACCTCCCGACCGAAGCGACCGTATCCGCACATCACCCATCGGCCGTCGGTAGGCGGACGGCCGCGCTCGGGCAGTTCCGCGCCCGGACCGGCCTCGAGCCAGGTGAGCAGCTGGTAGGACGCCGGCGCGTTCAGCGCGAGCCGCAGATGGTCGCCGAATCGGTCGAAGGGGTTGACCACCGCCGGCGTCCCGAAGGCATGCATCCGCTCCGCGATCGAGGCCGAGACGGTCCGCGAGACGACGGGCAGGTCGGGACGCAGCAGCGCCGCTGTCATCGTGACGGCGAGGTTGGTCTCATCGTCGTTGGTGAGCGCGAGCACGCCAGCGCAGAAGGGATGGTCGAGACCGGCTGCGCTCAGGTGGTGCGGATTTGCGGCGTCGGCCACCAGGCCAGGGATGTCCGAGTGATAGGACCCCAGATCGAGGGCGTCGACCCGGTCGGACGACTCGTCGATCACCACGAGCTGCTGTCCGAGCGCGTCGAAGGCCTTGGCGAGCAGTTCGCCCGCGCGCCCGTAGCCGGCCAGCAACAGAAACGGCTCACGCAGCCGCCCCACTTTGCGGGTGAACCGCCGCAGCGCCAGCGCCTGCCGGAACGACCGGTCCTGGAGCAGCGTCAGCAGCGAGCCGATCGCGTACGCCCAGCCGACCACCGAGAGGTAGATCGAGAAGGTGACCCACAGCCGCTGCGCGGATGTGAATGGCCACGGCAGCTCGCCGAACCCGATCGTGGTCGCCGTGTAGCTCATGAAGTAAAACGACTCGAAGAGACTGATGCGCGCCGGTTGGCCGTCGGGGCCGATACCGGGGATCAACGTGAGGCCGACGACGCTGATGGAGAAGATGACGATGAGGGTGATCAGCGGTGCCCGCATGCGCCGCATGACCAGGAAGATGGTCGAGGATGCCTGGCGCGACGACTCGATGTGTACGCGGGATGGAACGCGGCTCACCGGCTCGCGACGGCTGAACAGTTGAGCCCAGAAGACTAGTAGCGGGTTGCTCACTGGTACACCAGCTTCATCCGCGGTGGAAGGTGACGGTCTCGGTCACCAGCAGCACGACCGAGACCAGGTTGGCCAGCAGCGCACCGCCGGACAGGGAGACCACGCTGGCCGTGGCAGCCGCGTTGAGACCCCCTGCGGAAATCTCTTCGGCCCAGATCCAGACGACGCCGGCCGCGACGAGCTGCAGGTCGGCTACCAGGCTGGTGGCCAGGTGCACGGCGCCGATCTGGGTCCGATCGCCGAACTTCAGCACGGTGGCGATCAGGCTGACGGCGAGCGCCGCAAACAGCTCGTAGATGTTGTGCACCTCCGGATTAGAGATGTCGCCGATGAAGAACCCGAAGTTGAGCGTTGCCGCGAGCAGCACGAAGAAGCCGAAGATAACCTTCTCGAGATTCATGCCCCTCCTTCCTGGCCGAGTTTGCCGATGCTTCGTCGCCGATGTTCGAAGTGATCAAACTGTCTCACGCCAGGCTGGAACCGCGACCCCATCGGTAGCGTGCCCAGGTGTTCGAGCCGCGCGTCGATGTCGTTGCTTCGGCCTTTCGAAGGATCAGCAGCGATGAGTTCTGGGTACGGCGAAGGTCTCACCTGGCATGATCAGAACCACGACACGAATCACCAGTGTCTCGCTCCAGGTGGCAGACCAGGACCGCGCGTTGGCGTTCTACACCGACACTCTGGGATGTGAGTTGCGTGCCGATGTCGAGCTGTGGCCCGGCGCGCGTTGGGTGGAAGTAGTCCCGCCCGGCTCTGACGTCAGCATCGCCCTGCTGACCGCCGACGGGGGGCTCCCGATCGGAGTGCGACTTGGCACCGAGGACGCGGACGCAGCGCACGCGGTGCTCACCAGCGCGGGAGCGACGGTGAACCAAGACGTGCTGCGTTTGGACTTCGCGCCGCCGATGTTTACCTTCCAGGACCCAGACGACAATCTTTTGGTCCTCATTGAGGACGAGGTCGAGCAGTAGCCTGTCAGAGTCCGCAGGACTCACGCACCCGATGGGCCTGCCCGGCGCACAGTACCGAGTCACGCTCACGCAGTCTCCGCAGCCATCGACGAGCAGCTCGTGCTGCTCATGGTCGAGATCCGGGCGGAGCGGGACGGCAGACGACTGCACAACTTCGCTGCTCATGTGCTGCGCGTGGACGAGGGTCACGTCGCTGAATGGCGGATGGCCGACGCCAAACCCGCCGAGAGCGACCAGTTCTGGTCCTGACGTTTCTTCACCAGGCCTTGTGGATTACGTCGATCATCGCGTAGCTCCGTACAGATCAGGACGTTCGCTGCGAGGTCTTCGCCCGCACGGAACCGTTCGGCCGCAACGTCATTGAGGAGCGGCCGGCGGCCAGTGGAGCGTCCTGGACGTGGAGGCGCCACGTGCGACCCAGCTCGGCCAGCATCGTCGCGGCCTCCGACCAGGCAAACTGCTCCCCGATACACATCCTGGGCCCGGCACCGAAGGGCAGATATGCTCCGCGCGGTTGGCCTGGAGACTTGGGGTCGAAACGGTCGGCCTTCCCCGGTACGCGGCGCAGCCAGCGGTCTGGCTGGAACTGTTCGGGCCCAGCCCACCACCGCGGGTCGCGATGCAGCAAAGCTGGGCTGATCAGACACATCGTCCCTACCTGCACGGTGCGGCCACCGAGCAGCACCGGCTCCAGGACCCGGCGGCTGAACATCCAGGACGGCGGCCACAGTCGCAGGGTCTCGGCGAAGACGGCCATGGTCAGGGGCAGCGCGTCCGCCAGCTCACCCGCCGGCCATGCCTCCGGTTTGGCGTCCCACTCAGCCTCGAGGTCGGCGCGCACGGCCGGCGCCTGGTCTATCGCGGCAATAGCCCAGGTGAGAGCCATGGCCGTCGTCTCGTGCCCGGCCAGCAGCAACGTCATCACTTCGTCTCGGATCTGCCCGTCGGTAAGTTCTGGATGAGACGCCAGCAGGTCCAGCACCGGTCCGGGCGGAGACTCGCTGGCCCAGCGACCGCGTACGAGGTCGTCGACGACGTTCTCGAGCTCAGCCTTGGCTGAGCGCACCCGGATGGCGACCGGCAGCGGGGAACGAAGCAGCGTGGGACCTCCTGGAGCCATCGCGAATCGGAAGCCCGCAAGCAGATTGGTGAGCGCACGCGTGATCTGCGGTGCTGGCTCGCGGAGGTCGGAGCCGAACAGCGCCGCACCCGCCCCGTCCAGAGTCATGGCTGACATCTCTGCGACTAGGTCGATGTCGTCACCGTCGGACCACCGGTCGGCCCCGCGCCGCGCGGCGCGGGCGAAGTGCGCCAGGTACTCGGTGATTCGCTGCTGGTGGAACGCCGGCTGTAGGGCGCGGCGGTGGTGTAAATGATTCTCACCTTCGCTGGTGAGCAGGCCGTCGCCGAGCAGGAGTCGGGCGCGTACCAGCCCGCGGCCCTTCCCCGTACGCCGGGCGTGCGTCGTCAGCAGCTCCCAAACCTGGGCCGCGTCGTCAACGAGCAGCACTCGCTCGGGTCCCATCCGCAGCGGGACCGTGCTGGCGCCACTGGCCACCAGCACGTCGAGGAAGTCCATCGGCGAGCGGCGGAACGCACGCATCAGCGCCACGTTCACATTCAGTGACCGCGCGGACCGGGCAATCAGGTCGGGCCCGCTCACTGTTGAATTGTGCCCCTTGGGGAGGGTGGGCAATTACCGCCATGGACGGCGACGTTGCCATGGTCCGGGCAGGCCCGGTTTCAACTACCTGACGCTGCCGACCGTGGAGAGCGTGCGCTGGGGAATTATCGGCGTCGGGAATGTGACTGAAGCCAAGAGTGGGCCCGGTTTTCAGCAGGCTGAACGATCCGAACTGGTTGCTGTCATGCGCCGAAATGGTGATCTCGCCGCTGACTACGCTCGACGACACGACGTCCCGCGTTGGTACGACGATGCCGACGAGCTGATCAACGATCCGGAGGTCGACGCCGTCTACGTCGCAACGCCACCTGACTCACATAGGGAATACGTGGTCCGCGTCGCGCAGGCAGGCAAGCCGTCTATGTCGAGATGCCGATGGCTCGCACGGCACCGGAGTGTGAGGACATGATTTCGGCCCGCGACGAGGCGGGAGTGGGTTTGTTCGTGGCCTACTACCGTCGCGCCATGCCGCGCTTTGCCACGGTCAAAGAGCTATTGGACAGTGGCCGGATCGGCGACCTCCGGTCCCTCACCGGGCGTGGCGAGTCGCCGAGCAACGGACATAGTGCTGTGAGAACGGCTCGCGTTAGCGACGACCTACTGTCGGACTATAGGAATCGTCATGGAATCAACTACTTTCCGGCGAAGCCCGGTCGAGGAGTGCGCTGATCGGGGTAGCCAAAAGCCCAACCCTCGCTGTTGGTTGCATTAGGGCATGAAGAAGATCGGATTCCTCTCGTTCGGCCACTGGACGCCATCGCCGCAGTCGCAGACACGCTCGGCCTCCGACGCAATGCTCCAGTCCATCGAGCTCGCGGTTGCAGCTGAGGAGGTTGGGGCCGATGGCGCGTACTTCCGGGTGCACCACTTCGCGCGCCAGTTATCCTCTCCCTTCCCGCTGCTCGCCGCCATCGGTGCCAGAACGAGCCGGATCGAGATCGGGACCGGCGTGATCGACATGCGTTATGAGAACCCGCTCTACATGGCAGAGGACGCCGGTGCGGCTGACTTGATCTCCGGCGGACGGCTTCAGCTGGGCATCAGCCGGGGTTCACCGGAGCAGGTGATCGACGGGTTTCGCTACTTCGGGTACGCGCCCGAGGAGGGCAGCGACCACGCGGCCATGGCCCGTCAGCACGCCGAGGTCTTCCTTGAGGTGATCAAAGGAGAGGGGTTCGCGCAGCCCAACCCGCGGCCGATGTTCCCGAACCCGCCCGGCCTGCTGCGGCTAGAGCCGCACTCGCCGGGGCTTCGCGAACGGATCTGGTGGGGGGCCGGGTCCCGTCAGACAGCCGAGTGGACCGCGGAGCAGGGCATGAACCTGATGAGCTCGACACTGCTCACCGAGGACACCGGCGTACCGTTCCACCAGCTCCAGGCGGAGCAGATCCAGCGGTTCCGTGACGCTTGGAAGACTGCCGGTCATCAGCGCGAGCCACGAGTTTCGGTCAGTCGCAGTATCTTCCCAGTCGTCAGCGATCTGGATCGTGCCTACTTCGGTGACGCCGCCGACAGTCAGGACCACGTCGGTTACCTGGATGGCGGCCCGGCCCGATTCGGCAAGACGTACGCCGGGGACCCAGATCGGCTCGTCAAGGAACTCGCCGAGGACGAGGCAATCGAGGCCGCGGACACACTGCTTCTCACGGTTCCGAACCAGCTCGGCGTCGACTACAACGCGCACCTGATCGACAGTGTGCTGCGCTACCTAGCCCCCGGGCTTCGCTGGCGCTGAGACTGCCTCGACACGCAAACCAGACAGCGGCGGTCTGGTTCAATGATCACCGTGGACGCAGCTGACGGCCGCATGGGAGAAACCCGCCCTGTGGTCGGGATGTCTGCCAGCTAGGGCTTCGAGTCCTTGTCCGCAATTGTGAGATCGGGTCAACAAACCGCCTGAGGACAGAAAGGTCGTCATGTCTGTCATCCGTCGACATCCCGTCATCATTTTTTTCCTCCTTGCCGACGCCCTCAGCTGGGCCGCAATCCCCTGGCACAGCTTCTTCGCCCCGGGCGTCCTGGTCGCGGCACTAATCGTTGTATCCCTGACCGAGGGCGTCGCGGGACTGCGGGCCATGGGGTCGCGCTTAATCCGCTGGCGGGTCAGCTGGATCTGGTACGCGCTCGCGCTCGCTGTGCCTCTGTCGGTCAAGTTCGCATCAATCGCGCTCAACACTGCGCTGGGCGCACCTGCCCCGGAGATCGCTGAGTTCAACGTCTGGTACAGCCTGCCGATGGCGATTGCCATCAATATTGTGAATCCCCTCAACGCTCAGCTCCCGGAGGAGGCGAGCTTCCGCGGTTGGGCTCAGCCCAAGCTGCAGTCCACCCGGACACCACTGGCGGCCACGGTGCTTATGGCGATCGGGGTCACTATCTGGCATATCCCGTTGTTCGTCATGCCCCAGTTCGGGTCCAGCCCGATCGAGGCCACAGCCACCGTCGCCGTAACTTTCTGGTACGCCTGGTTGTTCAACCACGCCTCGGGCAGCTCGCTGCTCACGCTGATCGCGCACGCGACCGAAGGCACCGTCGAGACCAGCACGCTATGGCAATCAAGTGCCGACACAACCCGGATGACCTGGCTCTACTGCCTGGTCTGGTGCTTGGTTGCGATCGGACTGCTGGTCTTCGACCGTCGGTTCTGGACCAAACCGCCAGAACAAGTCGACGACCCAGAGCGTGCTGGTGCGCAGGCCGGGCCAGGGGTGTGACCCGCCACCACGAAGACTGCTCAACCTCCGCGGTGCTTCACCAGCGCTGGCTTCTTATGACGCGAGGTGTCGTCCCGCCAGCCGACCCCTAGCGGGCATTGGGGTTCGGAGGCTCGAGCGGGCGCCCGGTGGCCTACTAGGTTCAACTCTGTGATCGAGCGAGCTGACGTCGAGGCGGCGCAGTCCCGAATTCGTGCTCATGTGAGGGAGACGCCGATCATCGAGCTGGATCCAGAGTCGGTCGCGGGGCCGGCGTTCTTCAAGCTGGAGTTCCTCCAGCACACGGGCACGTTCAAGGCTCGTGGAGCCTTCAACCGGATGCTGGCCGCTCGTGCCCGCGGAGAGCTGGACCCGGCAGTCGGGATCGTGGTGGCCTCGGGCGGGAACGCTGGCATGGCCAACGCCTTCGCCGCTGCTCACCTCGGAGTGCCGGCCACCGTCTTTGTCCCGGAGACCGCGCCGGCCGTAAAGGTGGCAAAGCTGCGTGAGTACGGCGCAGACGTCGTCTTTACGGGCGCGGAGTATGCGACCGCCTTTGAGGCCGCTCAGCGTCGCGTGGCCGAGACGGGCGCGGTCTACTGCCACGCCTACGACCAACCCGAGATTGCTGCGGGCGCCGGCACGGTCGCCCTGGAACTCATTCGGCAGATTCGGGGCCAGCTGGATACGGTAATCGTGGCCGTGGGCGGAGGCGGTCTGATGGCTGGCGTGGCGGCCGCACTCGAAGGTGTCGCCAAGGTGGTTGGCGTTGAGCCAACGACTGCAGCCACGCTCCACACGGCTCTACTGAACGGTCGTCCGACCGACGTTCCCGTGTCCGGCGTCGCGGCCGACTCACTCGGGGCACGGCGCCTCGGTGACATCGCCTTCGACGTCGCCACCCGCACAGCCGTCGAAAGCGTCCTGGTCAGCGACGACGACATCGTCACCGCACGGAGACTGTTGTGGAGTCGCTGGCGCATTCCGGTCGAGCACGGGGCCGCCGCAGCCTTTGCAGCCCTCACGTCAGGCTCCTACACCCAGCATCCATCTGAGCGGTTGGCCGTGGTGCTCTGTGGAGCCAACACGAACCTGGCTGATCTCTAAGCCGGCTGGGCGCAGCTCAAAGCGCTGAGCCGAGTTCGAGGTCATGAGGTGTAGTGGTGGAGAAGAATGTGGAAGGGAGACTGGCCATGAAGCTGCGCTGGATCGACTCCAAAGGAGTCAGCGACCCTGACTTAGCTGAGCTGCCCGTTCTGCGGAAGCGCACCGAGGGATTTGTCTGGCTCGATATTCCGGAGTGGAGCGACGACGCCGAGGCGATCTTGGCGAATGAGTTTCACTTTCATCCGATGGCGATCGCCAAGAGCAAGAACCGCAACCACGTTCCCCGAGTGCATGTCTACCCGGACCACGTGTTCATCGTCGTGCACGCACCTGAGATCGGTGCGGGCGGCCACGTGCACTATCTGGAGCTGGACCAGTTCGTTGGCGAGGACTTTCTGGTCACCGTGCACGGGCCGCTAAATCCAAAGGTGCCTTTGGAGGCGGCGCTGCGCGAGACGGAGGCGGCGGCGGCCCGGCTGGAGACCGGTCGGTTGCGCCCTACCTCGCCGTTCGGCCTCACGTACGCGATCGTCTCCGCGATCACGCGTGGGGAGGCCGAAATGGTTGCCGAGATCGCACGCGAGGTCGGTTTGCTGGAGCAGCAGGTGATGGCCGACGTGGACGAGGATGCGCAGGAGTTCTTGAGCCAGCTGTTCGCGGTTCGACATGAGCTATTGACGATCAAGACCATGGCCGAGCAGGGCAGCGAGATCTATCGGCGGGCAATCAAGCTGACCATCTTTGCACCGCCCGAAGGGCTGGAGCTGATGAAGGACGTGCTCGACCAGTACGAGACCGTCACCCATATCAGCGACTCGCAGCTGCGGTTTTTGATAGGCGTCACCGAGTTCTACCGCGCCCGTACCGACACCAAGATGACTATCGCCGCCGAGCGGCTCGCCGTCATCGCGGCCCTCACACTGCCGATCACATCGCTGTCTTCTGTGCTGGGGATGAACGTCATCGTTAACTCATCCACCCACTGGACAGCGTTGGCCATCCTTCTGTTGATCATGCTCATCATATCGTTGATCTTGCTGCGCTGGGCCCGCAAACAGGGGTGGTGGTGATAATTCGGAGCAGCGCAGCCTTTTCTATGATCCCTTTCAGAACGACCAGGCGTCGTCAACCGGTCGGTAGCTCAGTTGCTGCATCGTGTCCTGGAGGTCCGCACGGCGGTAGCGGTTAGCGGAGATGCCGTGAGCCACGATGAACGTGAAGCCGTCGGCCTCCACGGCCGCGCGTACCAGCTCGGCGGCGTCTGGCGCACGGCGAAGTACCCGATCCGCAGAGCCACTACTGAGGTCGCCGTCGTGGCCGCCACCCACGCCCCCAGCGCTTCCGCCCAGGCCTTCGTCGCACCGTAGAGGTTGGCCGGGCGCGGTGCGTCATCTGTCCTTACCTGCGTTTGGGCGGGCACAGCGGAGACGGCGTGCAGGCTACTGGCCAGTACCAGCCGACGGACACCGCAATTGGCCGCAGCCTCTGCGACCTGGTAGGCACCCACCACGTTGGCCGGGAGCAGCCGTTCCCAGGAGGCGGCGGGATCAGGAACCGCGGCCAGGTGAACCACCGCGTCGGCACCGGTGAAGAAGCGATGGCAAGCGTCCGGGTCGGTCACGTCCAGTGCGGCGACGTCTTTGCGCGCTTCCAAGTCAGTGCACAGTACGTCCCAATCAGCTGGCAGCAGCGGAACGATCGCCTGTCCAATCTGGCCGCCAGCCCCAGTCAGCACTACGCGTCGCCGCGGCTCCATCATGACCTCGACGCTACCTATGCCTACGCTCTCGTCATCTGCGAGATTAAATCAGCACTCGGCCGTCAATCTTCCCTTTCGTGCGTCAGCACCACCACCGGAACACCGAGGGGATGGGTGACCTTCCATCCGTCTGCGAAGTCGAACAACTCCCGTCCGACCACCAACGCCCCGAGGCCAGCAGTCCAGGCGGGCCAGTATTCAGCACCTTGCGGCGTCAGAGTGAAGGAAAGCTCCCCCACTGCGGTGGGAACCTTGATGTCGCCGCTTTCGTACCAGTCGAACAGGCTGCCGAGCGTGTTGTCGGGATTGGCGATGAAGCCATCCAATGACATCGACGCCGACGAAACGACCTTGCCCATAAAGCGCTCCCATCTCGACGAGTCGGCCTACGAAATATGGCCCAGACCTCTCATGACGGCTCATCGGCCAGACACAAGAAAGTTTGGGACAATAGACTCGCTCACGGTGACATCGGCGCGACTGATGCACGCCAACATCCTCGCCGGTGGTAGGAGAGAAGTGGCCGCCAAGGCCTCCGACAAGAACGATCCGGACCGGACACCGGATCGTTTGGCCGCCGGGTTCGCCTTCGCCTTCATCGTCCTCCTTCTGGCGACCGAATTGGTCCTCACACTGCCTGATGAGGCGGACAGCCCGTCCTTTGTTGCCAAGTTCTATGCCGAGCGTCGAGCATTCATCATCGCCCTGCAGATATTGGGAGTCGTTGACGCCTTGCTGCTCGGCGCCTACGCGTGGCGCTTATATTCAGTCGACCGATTTGTTGGCTGGGCAGGATTGCTGATGGCTTTCTGCGCCTTGGCCCCCACAATGATCACCTTGGTCCTGGCCATCGTCGCTGACCCCGCTCATACAGAGACTGCCGCCGGATGGAACATGCTTGAACCCCGCGGAGACGACATTCTCTTTGCCGGAATCGTTGTGTTCGCCTCGGCCGTTGCAGTTCGACTCGGTAGAAACAAACCAGCGTTGGGCGTTTTGGCCCTTGTCGTCGCGGTCGCGTGCCTGCTCCGTCTCCTACTCGAGGCGGCCGGCAAGAGTCGCGGGGCTCTGGAAGCCGTGGGCCCGCTGTTATTTGTGGTGTTGATCGCGACAATGGCCGTTCTCAGCTTCCGCGGTGTCCTGCGTGCTGGCCCGCGGCGACTTCGTCGCTCAGCGGCACCGGCAAGATGACGGAGACAGTGAACGGCTAGCAGCGCGGATGGAAGCTATCGCAATCGCGCTTCGTGAACGGATAGTTCAGGATGACGGCGCCGCCTGTGGCGTAATTGGGAATGTCTGCCACCACTGCCTGACCTTCTGGTTACGCCAGCGCTGCGCCCAACGCTTCGGCATCGTCGAATTCGGCTTCCATAACACCGAAGTACGGTCGACGCTCAGTTACCAGCTGCCCGATACCGCTCGACCACGTCAGTCGGGATGCGTCCGCGGCTACTGACTTCAATGCCGTTGGCCTCAGCCCACTTCCTGACAGCCTTGGTGTCAACCTGGCCGGACGATGCCGCCTTCCGCCCGTGCCTGCCGCCGACCTTGCGGCCATGGGCAATGAAGTCGCTGAGGCTGTTGCGAAGCCGGTTGGCATTGCGATCAGACACGTCGATCTCGTATTCGATGCCGTCGAGGGCGAAGCGAATGGTCTGGGTCGCATCTGAGCCGTCGATGTCGTCTTGAAGTGTCTTCAATACTTTGGTCGCCATGGTGATTCCTTCTTCCCCCGAGTGTTCTGGATGAGAAGATCGTAGCTTGCCGACCCAGAATGGTCGTAATGGCACTGGAGACGTCGTACGGTGTAGCGCGCCGTGGCGGAGAAATCTAGTGAGCGACAAACGCGTACCACCAGGATAAGGCTGTGTTTTGAGTGCAACCAAGCTTTTCCGAGCAAGAATTCCTCAAAGCCACCAAATCGTATTCATTTGTTCATCAATTTCATCCCTTCGGCCAACCTCGCCCTCACTCGAGCGCCACAATTAGGTGGGAAGATAGACTACGATTTCTTCTCTTGCCGCCCAGCCAATCACTCGCCGACATAAACAGCGCGGTTGCCATATCCGGGTGTTCGGAATGACGCTCGCCTAACTTGTCTGGCTGTGGCGGCGCCTCGCAAGACGACTGGCTCACGGGGACGCCTTCCCGCGGGAACGTATGTCACACACGGGACGTTCAGCGGAGCGGTACCGGCGAGGACCGTTGCTGTCCAAGCGAGATCGCTACCGGGTCAGGCGCCAATTATCCAGCGCGGAACGAACTTTCCGGAGAAAATCATCTGCGTCATGTCAACCGAAGAGCCCCCTGCTGCGAGTAACTCATTGATGGAAAGCCAAGGAGCACCAGCAGCCGCCGTCGAACCTTCAGTCGAGGCGTCCAGCGAGTCGCCAGCCGCGGTCGAACCTTCAGTCGAGGCGTCCAGCGAGTCGCCAGCCGCCGTCGAACCTTCAGTCGAGGCGTCCAGCGAGTCGCTATCGTTCGACGACTTCTACAGGAGGGAGCACCGACAGGTGCTTGGTCTGGCGTTCGTACTGACCGGTAACCAATGGGTGGCCGAGGACACTGCACAAGACGCGTTCACAGCTGCATTTCGGCAGTGGCGTTCCATCGTTGCCTACGACTCGCCCGGCGCGTGGGTTCGGCGAGTCACCTGCAATCGAGCGGCGTCGGTGTTGCGGCGACGCGTGCGCGAGGCAAAGGCGCTGATGCGTCTTGCCGGGCGGACGCAGCCCCATATCGAACTGGATGAAGGCGATGAGGCGTTCTGGCAAGCGGTTCGTCGTCTGCCACCTCGTCAAGCACAGGCGGTTGCCCTCTATTACATGGAGGACTACAGCGTGAGGGAGATCGCCGAGGTTCTCGACTGCAGCGAAGGCACCGTCAAAACCCACTTGAGCCGGGCGCGCGACGCAGTCGCGCGTCAGTTGCGGTTAGAGGATGCACAATGAGCGACTTCGATTCACGAGCACGAAAAGCAGCCGACGCAGTTCGGCAGCAGCTTGCCGACAACACTTCCCACCCCGAGAAGGGAATCCGGCGGGCGCAGCGATCACCCGCCCGCGTGGCCATTCCGAGCGCGGTTGCCGCGGCAGTCCTCATCGCTGCTGTCGTGGTCGCGTTACCTCGCGGCGGCGACGCCGGAACACCGTCGGGCGCGGAGGGCGCGGCGTTCGCTTTGACAGGGCCGTTGAAGCCGTTCGACACCTGTGACAGCGTTCTCCAGTACTTCAAGGACCAGGCTCCCGAGTATCTGATCCAACGCGCGGGCCGCAATGTGGCTACCACAACCTCCGAGGCTGGTGCACCGGGCGCGACTGAGCAACGGGCTGCCAAGGACTCGGCGGGTACAACCGCTGAGCCGGCGAGTACGCCGCCGGACTACTCGAAAACGAACGTACAAGAGGCAGGCGTTGATGAGCCTGACATCGTCAAGACGGATGGGAAACGCATTGTTGCGGTCGCGCAGGCCCGAGTGCACTTAGTCGCGCTCGACGGCGGCAAGATGACACTCCGCAAGACCCTTCCAGACACGATGGTTCGCAATGTGTTTCTTTCCGGCGACCGTGTGCTTGTTTTCAGCGGTCAAATGGCTCAGAGTTCCGAGCCCGGATCGAGCTGGGCAGGTCAGCAGGCCGTTCTGACGATGTACGACATCTCGAATCTCAGCGATCCAAAGCTCATCGCCACATTGACAATTGATGGCGACGTGCTCGACGCACGACTTGTCGGAACGCAGGTGCGTGCTGTGACCGCTTCGTCGCCCGACGTTGACGCTCCGTCGCCGGTCTACACGCCAGACGGCGGTATTTCTCAGAAGTCCAAGGACGAACTGCAGGCTGCAATCGCAAAGACGAATGTCGACGACTGGATTCCCACGTACACGCTGCAAGACGGTGCTGGCGCGGAAGTCGGCAAGGGACGTCTTGTGGAATGCGCCAATCTGGCTCACCCCGAAACGTTTTCGGGGCTCGACACCGTGGCGGTGTCGTCGTTCGACGTCGGGTCGGCTCTGCAGTCCCGCCAGACAGTGGGCGTAATTGCCGGCGGTCAGCAAATCTACGCCACCGACCTGTCGACGTATGTCTCGACGACAGATTGGAGCCGCGACGGTTCACCCGCAAAGACGAGCTTGCACAAGTTCGTCACCGCGCCATCAGGCGCAAGTGCCTACAAAGGCTCAGGTGAGGTTCCCGGAACCTTATTGAATCAATACGCGATGTCTGAATACAACGGTGTGTTGCGTGTGGCAAGCACAGTTTCTGAGCGCCGAGGCTGGGTCAACTCTCGTCAGACAACCGAGGGGTTAGTCACGACTCTGCATGAGCAGGACGGTGCGCTTCGCCAACTGGGACAAGTCGGCGGGCTCGGTCGGCATGACAACGAATCGATCCGAGCGGTGCGATTCATCGAGGATCGCGGGTATGTCGTGACGTTTCGTCAATCCGATCCCCTCTACGTTCTCGATCTTCGCAATGCTGCGTCGCCGAAGGTCGAGGGCGAGCTGAAGATCCCGGGCTACTCGGGCTACCTGCACCCGATCGGTGAGAACCTGCTACTCGGTGTCGGGCAAAGCGGCCTGGACTCCGGCAACAGCCCGGTGACTCCAAGGCCATCGACGAAGGACGACGAAACGACCGACATCGCCCCATCTCCGCCGACTCGTGGCGGCCAGATCGGCGTGCAGTTCTCGTTGTTCGACATCAGCGACCCGGCGTTGCCCCGCCGCATCGACACGCAGACCTACGGTGGAGGTAGTGCGGCAGCGGAGTTCGATCCAAAGGCATTCCTCTACTGGCAGCCGCGCAATCTGATCATTGCTCCCACGAACTTGCAGGGTGACTACCGAGGGAAGGGAGCGTTCAGCGGACTTGTGTTACTGCGAGCCAACGCGGATGGACTCAAGGAGCTCGGTCGCCTTGGAACCACCGAGCCCAACGCCGCTGTCAACCGTTCTCTGGTTATTGGCGACACTGTCTACATGCTGTCGGACCGCGCTCTTCAGGCCAACAGCCTCGACACTCACCGTGAGATCGACAAGCTGATCTTCTAGCGATGCTTTCCTCACCAATCAGCGGATGACGCTGAGCAGGAGTCTGTCGCGCCACTGGCCGCGGGCATAGACGTGGTCGCGAAGAACTCCCTCCTGGTGCATGCCGTTCTTCCTCAGGACCGCGACTGAAGCGCGATTCTCGGGGTCACAGGTAGCAGAGATCTTGTGCAGGCCCAGTTCTTTGAAACCAAAAGCGAGCAGGCGGCACGTGGCCTCGGTTGCATAACCAAGACCCCACGACTCGCGCGCCAGCACATAACCAATCTCGCCTCGGCGGTGCTCACAGCTAACCACCCGAAGCTCGATCGACCCGATCAACTTCTCCGGATCGGACTGGACCACTACCGCAAGCGCGTAGCGCCGACGCGGTGAGACGTCGGCGCTCGCTTTTGCCTCGCGAAGAAACGCCTTAGTCTCCTCTGGAGTGTTCGGGCCCCATTCGACATACCTCACGACGGCGAGGTCGGTGGCGAACCCATGCACAGCCTGGTAGTCCCTAACCTCGAAATCACGCAAGCGCAGCCGGGTCGTCATCAACTCCACAGACGACATGATTCCGCAGCGATTTGCACAAGCGAACGTCGATCGGGAGCGCGACTGAGGGCGAGTCGGGAAGCCAAAAATCCAAATGTCGCCGGCCCGGTCTAACGTCGGGGCATGGTGTTCTGGCAGCTGACCATCGACGCGAACGACCCGGTCTTGCTGGCGCGGTTTTGGGCGCAGGCGCTGGGATATCAGCCGGAGCCCCCGGCACAACCGGAGACGACCTGGCACGCGCACTACCGCGCCCGGCTAGGCGAGGAGCCGGCCTTCGACGACCGACTCTTCGACCCGGACGGCCTGCGTCCGCCGATCTGGTTCCAGGAAGTACCGGAGACGAAGGCGGGCAAGAACCGACTGCACCTCGATCTCTACCCCACCGGCCGCGACAACGCGTTGCCGCTGGAGCGGCGGATCGAGATCGTCGAGGCAAAGGTCAGCGAGCTGATCGGACTGGACGCCAGCATCGCGCGCCGGACCCGCGACGACGACTCGGAGGATCCGTCGTACTACGTCGTCATGCACGACCCGGAGGGCAACGAGTTCTGCGTTAGCTGAGGCGACCATGCACCCGGCCGGTGCATCACGGCGAGACCGTCTCATCGGCATATGAGTCCGTCACCGATAAGTTGCATTCACCCGGTTATCAGCCGCAAGTGAAGGCCCTTCCGGGCCCGTGCACCTCCGGCGCTCCCTGCCCGAGGACGGTCGTAAAGTCGAGCACCTGGACTGGTAAACGAGGTCGAACGTCCGACGCCGTCTACGACACCGAGGCAGGAACGATGGAGAAGAAGTACCAGGCGAGGGCCCCGGAGACCCAGCCCTTCGACAGGACGGCGTTCGACGCGAGCGGTGGAACCACCCTGCGATGGCTTGGGATGGCAGGGTTCTTGATCAACGGCCGTGGCACCACAATCATGATCGACCCACTCCTAGAGGGTTTCGACATGCCCATCATGATCGACATGCCGATCGCTGCTGCGGACGTCCCGCGAGTCGACGCAATCCTGGTCACACACAGCGACAACGACCACTACAGCGTCCCGACCTGCCGCGCTCTGGCTCCGGTCACCCGCGGTTACCACTCGACGGCTTACGTGGCCTCGCTCATGCAGAACGAGGGGTGGCCGGCCCACGGTCACGCCATCGGTGACACACTCGAGATCGGCCCCGCCCGCGTCGAGCTGACTCCGGCGGATCATGCCTGGCAGAACGCATCTCCGGGGGCAAGCGACCGCGTTTTCCAACCCGAGGACGCCTGCGGGTTTTGGATTGACACACCTGATGGCACGATCTGGGCGCCAGGTGACTCACGCCTGATCCCGGATCACCACCTGCACATGCCGAGCCCGGATGCGCTTCTGTTTGACTTCTCCGACAGCGAATGGCATTTCGGGCTAGAGGGCGCAGCGAGGATGGCGAACGCTTATCCGACTACGCCGCTCCTGCTCCATCACTGGGGTTGCGTCGATGCACCAGACTTCGCGCCCTTCAACGGCGACCCCGACTCCTTACCCGAACTTGTCGAGAATCCAGAGCGGATACGCGTCCTGGCACCGGGTGAGCCCTTCGAACTCAGCCGCCTGCCATAAGCCCGCGGCCGCCGTGGGCGGTAAAGTTTGCGGTGCGCCGCGAGGGCGCGTCCGGTCCGCGGGCAGGGCAGTGCCCACCTCGTCGCCAGTCGCGCAGACAGCCTCATCACGTCAACTCCTCGCCCGAGACCGCGGACACCGGGCGCTTCGGAGGGACGCGATGAACGTAGAGCAGCTGCGCAAGCAGGCCAAGGAGTTAGTGAAAGCCGCGCGCGCCGGCGATGAGGCCGCGGTCGCGCGCCTCGGCGGACGAGAGCCGATCCTCGCGCGAGCGCAGCTCGTAATCGCGCGCGAGCAGGGCTATTCGAGCTGGGCAAGGCTCGCCGTCGCGGCCGAATCTGACGTCGACTCATTCGTTCACGCCGCGGTCGACCAGCGCCGCGCGCGGGCCGAGATGCTGCTGGCCGCGCGTCCGGAGATCGCCCGCGACCGGTGGGCGGCTCTGACGCTTGGGCGCGGCGGCTGGACGGGCGACGCGAATGCGCCAGGCGGCCCGCTCAGCTGGGCGCCTCTGCTCTACGCCTGCCACTCGTGCTTCACAACGACCGAGATCGGGCGCGACCTACTCGCCCGCGGCGCCGATCCCAATGCCTTCTTCGTCAACGAGTACGGGAACATGCCGGCGCTCTACGGCGCGGCCGGCGTACGGCACGATCCCGAGCTGACCCGCGCGCTGCTGGAGGCGGGGGCCAGCCCGGACGACAACGAGTCGCTTTACCACGCCGCCTACGCCGACTCGCCCGAGTGTGTGCGGCTGCTCCTCGAGTTCGGCGCGACTGTGGACGGCACTAACGCTCTGGCAGCGGCCATCGACAACGACCACGTGGAGCACGTACGGCTGATGCTCGAGGCGGGCGGCGACCCCAACTATGCCGGGCTGGTCGCCCACGCGGTGCGTCGCGGCTGCGGGCCGGCGATGGTTCGCCTGCTCGCCAAGCATGGCGCCGACATCGACCGTGCGGGCGGCGAGACGTGGCGCGGCGCTGTGCCGCTGCGCACCCCGTACCAGCACGCTGTGCTGCGCGGCCGCGACGACCTGGCCGATACGCTCGCCGAGCTCGGCGCCTCCACAGAGGTCAGCGACGCCGACCGTGCGGTCGCCGCCCTCGCTCGCGGGGAGCGGCTGGACGTGGCGCTTCCCAACCGACTAGATGTCGACGCCCAGGAAGTCGTGATCATGGCCGCACTGAGCGGCCACCTCGACACCGTCGTCGACGCCATCGGTCCCGACTTCCGCGGCGTGGTCGGCGGCTCGCCGGTGCTGCCGCTCATCGGGCAAGCGGCCTGGATCGGTAGCCCGACCACCGTACGTCGGCTCCTCGAGCTCGGGGCAGATCCTCTGGCGCGCGGCGACGCGGAATACGACACTGCCTTAGCCGTCGTGGCGCTGGGTTCTCAACATCACGAACTGCCCGATCGCGACTACGTCGCCGTTGCTGAGCTACTCGTTGAGGCCGGCAACGTGATCGAGCCGCGCTTCCTCGACGTGGCGGACGGCCCAGTGGCCGCATGGCTCGAGGAACGCCTCGGCGTCGGTCCCGCCTAGCGACTCGGAACTGCAGCCGCAACGCATTCGAGGCATCCCACAAACCGAACATCTTGCCGGATACGGAGTGGAACCGGTGGTCGCACCCACCTGACTGATCCGGCACGATGCTGGTGTGGTTGTGGGTGCGCGCCTGGATCGACCAGCGCTGTCCCAGTGGTGTCTACAGCGGCTGGGTAGCGAACCTGAGCAGGTCACGTTCGAAGCGGGCTATTTGTCGCAGGTGATCGGTCTGCGGCTAACCGACGGTCGAGACGTCGTTGTGAAGGTGCGCGCTTGGCAGGAGCGGCTCATCGGCTGCGGTCAGGTTCAGCACAGCTTGTCGGTGGCCGGGTTCCCGGCTCCGCGGTTGTTGGTGCCGCCGGAACGGTTGGGGCAACTCGGGGTGAGCGCTGAGGCGCTGATTGATGGCGGCGCGTTGTTGGCGGCGGAACCGGATTCGGCGGCCCGCTTTGCCGAGGCCCTGGCTCTCCTGGTGCGCACCGCCCCCGACCCCGCGACGGTGAGCACGCTGGCGCCATCGCCTGCGTGGATTGGTTGGGATCACGCACCCGAGACGCTCTGGCCGGCGCCGGATGATCGCGAAGGTGACCTGAACGAACATCCTGGGGATCGATGGCTAGACGAGATCGGCACAGCCGCACGGGGGCAATTGCTGGCGCTAGACCGACCAGCGGTCATTGGGCACGGTGACTGGTATTCCCAGAACCTTCGTTGGATCGATAGACGCCTGTACGTCGTGCATGACTGGGACAGTGCCGTCACTCAGACCGAGGCCGCTATCGCGGGGCAAGCCGCCGCGGTGTGGCCCGGCACTGGGTTGCCCGGCGAGGTCGCCACCGTGGCTCAGAGCGAGCAGTTCTTAACCGCGTACGAGCGCGCGTCCGGGCACTCTTGGACCGATCGCGACTTCCGAGCAGCGTGGGCGGCCGGGCTGTGGACCCGCGCCTTCGACGCCAAGAAGGCCAGCCTTGTCGGCGCGGATCCCGCCGCCGCACTCACCAAGACTGAGGCTCAGGAACGAGCCCTGCTCGCCGGACTGTGACCCGAGCGCCCCCTCAAGGAGATCGCAAGGCGACGGGCTTGCGGGACGCGTTCCCGCAGGAACGTATGTCACACACGGAAAGTCCGACGGAACGTTGGGCTATCGCAGGAACCTGTGCATGATGTGAAGGCCGACGAGCCCATGGTCAGGATGTCTGAAAGCTTCCGGGACGGTGGCGAGAATCCTGAAGCCGAGCGACTCCCACAGGCGGACTGCGTGCATGTTCGTCTCAACGACAGCGTTGAACTGCATCGCTGCGTACCCATCCTCTGCCGCGACCTCGAGGACACGGCCGGCCAAGGCACGTCCGACACCCCTGCCGGCCACGGTCGGAGACACCATGAAGCCTGCGTTGGCGACATGACTGCCAGCAGCTGGCTGATTCGGATGAAGCTCGGCGGTTCCCACGACTGCACCATCGTCCACAGCGACAAGTACGCGACCTCCGGGCTTGCCCATCCACCACGTTCGTGCCGCGTCTTCAGTAGTGTCGGACGGCCAGCAGTAGGTGTCGCCGGCGGCAACGATCTGCTGCAAGAATCCCCACACGGCGGCCCAATCCGAATCGACGACATCGCGGATCTCCATTTCGGCATCCTGACAGTCGCGCCAGGCCGATTATTGCCAGGTCACAGTTGATCAAGAAGCCACGAAGGGCTCACACTCCTGGCGCCGGCAGCCTCGACGCGGTCCCGGAGCACCCGGTCCGCAGTGACGACGGTAACGCCACGTCCGTCACCGACATCAACCTGCGCCATGACGTCCTCGACGATCGCGTCATCCCCCGACCCGGGTGCGTGGACAGTGCGCAGGCGCCCGTCCTGCCCGACAGGGTTGCCGCGCCTCGCTTTGCCCTCCAGAACCAAGACGACCTCGTCATAAGGCAGCCCAGCGGTCAACAGCCGCTGTTGCAGCCGACGGGCAGCCCCCGCGCGATCACGCCACCAGCCGTCGGGGCGACTACCCACGACGTTCGCGCCATCGACGATCAAGACCTTCACTCGGACAGCGTAGGTGGACCCGCTCAGATCTCGCTCGCGACCTCGTCCCATTCCCGCAGCGTCCAGGCTTTGACCACACCCTCGTTGACGAACGGGTCATCGCGGACGAACTCCTCAGCGGCTGCCCGGGACGCGAACACCGCCATCGAACCCTCCGCCTGCGGGTCGCCGAACGTGCCGACCAGCAGGAGGTCCCCGCGGTCGCGGAACTCCTTGAGCCGGGCCAGGTGCCGAGGATAGACCGGCGGCGCCTTGGACATGACGTCGTCGGCGGACTCGTAAAACACCACATACCTCTGCATCAGCTCTCCTCCAAAATCGTCCTCAGTATGTCTTGTGGCAGAGTGGCAAGCTGCGCCCGGCGAAGCCGGCAGCTTCTGACCGAGCGAAGGCGCAGGCCACCTTGCTTGCGTCGGAAGCGGCAGGGAGCCGGTGACGGCGGATTCCTTATGCTCATGCTGATCATTGCGTCTGCGGTCATGATCGCCGCGCGCGGCTGACGGCGCCTCGATGCCGTCCCTTGGATGACCTGAGGAGGCTCCATGTCCTACCGTGATCCTGCGGCCATCAAACGAGCTCTGCTATTCCCCACATGGGCCGTCGTCGGACTAACCCGCCACGAATATCGGGCCGCGCACGGCGTGGCGGCTTTCCTGCAGGCCAACGGCGTACGGATCGTGCCGGTGAATCCGCTGGCTGAATCAGTACTCGGCGAGAATGGCTACGCCCACCTCTCCGACATCGAGTTCCCAATCGATGTCGTCGATATCTTCCGTCGCTCGGACAAGGCTGGGCAACACGTCGACGAGGCGATCGCGATTAGCGCGCGGTGCGTCTGGCTCCAGCTTGGCGTCATCGATGAGCAGGCTGCCAAACGCGCGCAGGATGCCGGCCTCGACGTCGTCATGGACGCATGCCCGAAGATTGAGTGGCCGCGCTACGGCCCGCGCCGCCCACAAGCTCCCTCGAACTAATCGAGATCTCAGCAAGGCTCGTAAGCGATCTGTCTGTCAGGGTGATTGCTTGGACCTTCTGGCGCGCGGGGCTCCCGCGGGAACGTCTCACAGACGGAACGCTTGCTGGGATGGACGCGAGCGCCAGACCTATCGGATGGGCAACCGTGCCTGCCGAACGAACGGCTAACCGCGTCGAGGTCTGACACACTGACGTGTGGCGAGCGGACCACCGGGTGTCGCTCTCTTGTTAGTGAGCGGACCACGAGCGAAGGGATGTATCGCCATGGCCAGGAGTCCTCGAGATATCGAACGCATCTACTCGACTCAGGAGGTGGTGGCCAAGCTTCGCCGCCTCGCAGACGCTTTGGAGAAGGACGCGCCATTCAGGATTCAGATCGCGGGCGTGCGGATTCGAGTTCCGGAGCGCGCCCAGTTCTCCATCGAGCATGAGCTCGACGACGATACGGAAGAGATCGAATTTCAGTTCAAGTGGCCGGTAGAGCCCCATTCAGAGGTCGAGTCTGAAGGAGAATCCGTCGTTTGACCCGGCTGCTGGTGACTATCCCAGCGGTCGAGTCGATGCTCGATGATGAGTTCTCCAGGCTTGGAGTCGACCGGAGGAACATGATGCTCGGATCGCGCAGGTCCGCCCGCGATCGCGAGCGCGCGGAGGCGATCATCGCCGCTGACGGCTCACTCCTCCTCGCCCACCCGTGAAAGCGCGTCAAGATCCGCGCGATCCTTCTCGGCCTCCGAAGCTCCCTCTCGAGCGACCTCCTTACCGGCCTTCAGCAGCTTCAGTGGGATAGTGCGGGTTGTTACCCCGCGTAGTTCCCGGCGGTCGGTGCCGAATGGCCGGGTAGACCACAGCACAGGCTGATCGTCGAACGGGATCACAACACGACCGCGCTCATCGGCGACCACGAAGGTGAACTCGGCCTGAGTGGTGCCCCACTGGTAACGAGTGCCGACAACCTCGTTCGCCACAGGTGTGTGCTGCCAGCCCTCATCGAGCAGTGCGACCTTGATCAAGTCGTAATCTGCACGCCACGCCGCAACGTCAATGTCGTCATGTGCGCGGGTGATCTCACCGACCCAAAAGTCCACAGCCCAGCCGCCGAACACCCAGTAATCGATCCCATGTCGGTCCAGGGTGTTGCTCAAGGCCTTGATTGCCTCGAACTGTTGCTCGACCTGAAGGCGGTCGGCCGTCCGGCCCATAAGATCGACTCTAGAACGGGCGAACAGAGGCAGGTTCGACCAGTCCTCAGCCTTGGACCTGTACTAGGACGTAGATGGACGCGTCGATGTCTCCTGTGGGCATGTGAACGGTGGTCACCACGCGCTCGTAGCCAGGTCCCTCGAAAGTGTCCAGACGTGCCCAGTGAGCCGGCAGGTCGACCGACTCAAAGACTTCGACAGCGATCGCCGAGCCGGCGGGATCAAGAACTAGTGCCGGGTAGCCAAGACTGGCGCCCCAGCCCGCGTCGAGGAGCAGTCCGTCGACGTGGCCCTTCAACCAGCGGCCTTCGAGCCCGTCAAGCTGATGATGGTTGGGGCGACCTGGCGCCAGGGTCCCGTACGTAGCCAAGCGTTCGAGCGCCTCGTCCACCCCACGCCCACTGTCTCGCCGGCTCTCAGTGTCGTCCACGGTCACATACGACAGTCTGGCGGATCGTGTGTGGGACTGAAGCTTCGAGCCCGACGAGAGTGGCAGGCTCCACTCATGGAGCAGCGAGAGCTTGGACGCTTCGCCGGCGCTGCGGTGATAGTCACCGGTGGCGGGCATGGTATCGGCCGGGCCTGTGCCGTCCGGTTGGCCGAGGAAAGCGCCCACATCGCGGTGGCCGACCTTGATCAAACCGCGGCCCAACAGGTGGCTACAGGTCTTGCTCACACGGACCGCCGCCAACTGGCGGTCTGGCTGGATGTGACCGATGTGTCCTCAGTCGAGCGAGCCTTCGCCGATGCAGCCTCCGGACTCGGTGAAATCGACATCGTGATCAACGTGGCTGGCGGCGACACCTCCCACGGCACATTCGAAGAGACCACCGACGAGGTCTGGATCCGGCTGATCGACCTCAACCTTCTTGGTGTCGTCCGGTGCTGCCGGGCAGCGATTCCTCGCCTGCGCCGCAGCACCAAGAGTCCCGCGATCGTCAACGTCAGCTCGGTCAACGCACTCGCCGCTCTGGGCAGCGAACCTTACTCATCCGCGAAAGCAGGAATCGGCGCGCTCACGATCAACCTTGCGGCCAGTCTGGCTGCCGACGGTATCCGAGTGAACACGGTCGCGCCAGCCACCATCAGGACCCGAAACTGGGAGGGACAAGAGGGCGGAGCCGATCGCTTCCGCCACCTGTATCCGCTCGGACGCGTCGGGGAACCTGAGGATGTCGCTGCTGCGGTCGCCTTCCTTGCTTCCAGCGATGCTGCCTGGATCACCGGACACACACTCCCCGTCGACGGCGGACTCCTGACAGGCGCCCGAACGACATAGCAGGCCGTCGGCCGCGAACTAACTCGCTCCGCGGCAGGCCGGCTCATGCACGGGTGGGAGGAGCTCGCCGGCACACGGTGTTGCGTGTGATCAGCTCTGGTGATCGCATGCGGATTAGGGTGACAGCGTGAACCGTGCTGAGGCGCAGGCCTGGCTCGACACCTACGTCGCGGCGTGGCTGTCCTACGACCCAGATGACATCGGGGCGCTCTTCAGCGAGGACGTCGCCTACCGATACCACCCCTATGAGAACCCCATTGTCGGCCGAGAGGCGGTCGTCGCGTCGTGGCTGGGCGAGTCTGACTCGGACGGGGCCTCGACCCGTGATGCGCCCGGCACTTACTCGGCGTGTTACACACCGGTCGCCGTCGACGACGATGTCGTGGTCGCCACTGGCACCTCCAGCTACAGCGAGCGACCCGACGGGCCCATTGTTCGCATCTATCACAACTGCTTCGTGATGCGTTTTGACAACGAAGGGCGATGTCGCGAGTTCACCGAGTACTACATTCGGCGGCCGTGACCGAGGGGATCAGTCCGCCCTCATCCGAGCTGGTCCTGCAAGTGCCCGGCCGGTTGTCTGTCGGTGGCCGCATACCGTCCTGGGGACCCACGTTCAACGCCCTGCCGGTGCCCGC
>DATLPF010000085.1:0-2653 GCA_035535875.1 Propionibacteriaceae bacterium | reverse complement strand
CCTGCTGGCGTGGGGACAGTACGAAATGCGAGCCGACAAAACGCCGGACCAGTCCGGGGATCGCGATGTGGTCGATGCCCCGGCCCTTGTAGTCTCCGAGTCCCATCACGTGCACGACGTCGAGATCTCCGGGAGCCTTCTCGGCCAGCCACCGCCGCTCCAGCGCGGCCAGTAGGGTCTCCGGAACCTGCAACAGCGATCCGGTGCCGCCGACGGCCACCCGGGAACTCTTCGGAATGTGTCGGACCGCCTCGTCCGGGGTGGTCAACAGGCCCTCGCGACGGCCGGACGGGGTGGGATCGAGACGCAGCGTGCTCACGGCATCATCACGTCCCCACCGCACACGTTCAGGCACTCGCCCGTGATGTACGAGGCCTCGGACGAGGCGAGGAAGTCGACCGCGGCCGCGACCTCTGCGCACGATCCGGCCCCACCGAGCGGATTGGCGGCGAGGCGTCGCTGCAGCGGCTCTTCCGGGCTCGCCCCGGTGAGCCTGCCGACCTCGCGGCTGGCGTAATCGGACAGCTCGGTGTCGATCCGCCCCGGCGCGACGGCGTTCACCCGGATGCCCCGCGGCGCCAGCTCTGCAGCGAACGAGCGCGTCAGGCTGAGGACCGCCGCCTTCGACGCCGCGTAATCGACCGACAACACGTTGGGCAGATGCGCCTGGATCGATGCGACAGTCACCACGGCCCCACCGTCGTTGAGGATCCGGGCGGCGAGCTGCAACGTGAGCAGGGTTCCGCGCGCGTTCACTGCGAACACGCGGTCCCACGCGTCCACAGCGACCTCGCTCGCCTTGGCGAATCCTTGGATCCCCGCGTTGGCCACGACGACGTCGACGCCGCCGACCAGTTGGTGCCCGGCGGCCGTCATGGCGTCTGGGTCGGAGACGTCCAATACCAGGGGATCGGCGGAGGCGCCACGCCCTCGCAGCTCCTCGGCGAGGGCGCGGACGGTGCTCGGATCCAGGTCGGCGGCAACGACGTGTCCTCCGGCCATCGCGAATCGCTCCGCCACGGCCCGCCCGATACCGCGGCCAGCCCCGGTGACGAGAACTTGGGAGCCGGCGTACCGCATGGAGCTCAAGCCTTCTCACCCCCTCGGCCAGCTTCCACGCCGCCCAGCGGAACCTTCGACAGGAGCTCGACCTTCTTTCCGCGCTGACACAAACGGCCGTCCTGGTCGACGACCTCGACGTCGAAGGTGACGATCGCCTGGTCAGGGTTCGAGCGGCTGTCGCGCATCTCAGCCACGGCGTAGTTCACGAAGATCGTGTTGCCGATGAAGATCGGAGCGACGAAGCGCCAGTCGCTGATGCCTAGGAAGGCGACGGCGGTGGCCCGCAGCAGCTCGGTACGCGGCCACATCAGCCCGTGCGCGTAAGCCAGTCCGAGCAAGCCGTGGGCGATGCGGCGGCCGAACTGGCTAGCCTGCGCGTAGACATCGCTGGTGTGGACCTCGGAATAATCGCCGGTCAATCCGGCGAAACCGATCACGTCGGCGTCGGTGATCGTGCGGCCAGGGCTGCGGAAGGCCATGCCGACATAGAGGTCGTCGTAGAGCAATCCCTGCCGTGGAGGCTCGGGGAACATCGATGATCCTTTCGTTGTGCGACACGTCTGACGTGTCCGGTGCCCGTCCTCGCCGCTCCACCGCGAGGACGAAGGAAGGCGGCTGTGCCCGTCGTGCCGGTGCACTCAACAAGGAGGACCTGCGCCTCATTGCTTGTGGAGCTAGATGTACACCCACGCGTCAAGGTTTATGGCCGAACGTCTTACCACCCGTGGGTTCCTGCGCGATGGGGGGACAGCGACCAGTCGGTGGTCGGCCGGACCTGCGCGTCCACGGCATGGAAGGGCTCCGAGTCGTGGACGCTTCGGTCATGCCGGGATTGTCAGCTCCAACACCCAAGCACTCATCCCGTGATGATCGCCGAAAGGCGGTTGACCTCATCACCGGACGCGAACGGTATTCATTAGCGCCAGAATGGGGCACCCTACGAGCGTTTCGGGCCCGGCCGCCTCCCACATCTGCAACGGCCGTACAAGCCACCAACGCCACGAGACACCAAAGGAATCCGGGTAACACAATGAATCGAGAAGATTGACATGGCCGGACGCCGCGACTTCGACGCCGACGAAGCTGCCTATCTGCAAGACATCGGAAAGTATTGCGACACCGTCCTCTTGCACCGCGCCGACGAAAGTGACAACGGCGAATTCTTCCCCGACATCATTCGTCAGTTCGCTGACCTAGGACTGCTGGAGTTGATGTTCGACGAACAGCGCAACCTGCAACTCCACCGGATGCGCCTGGTCCACCAGACAACAGAATTGGTGGCCGCCGCGTTTCCCGCCGCGGTGGTCGCGCTGGGCGCCCTCCGATTACAGGCCTATCTACTCAAGCGGTATGCCGAACCCGACATCGCAGACCGGTACCTTGAGCCGCTTCTCAGCGGCGAACTCTATGGATCGTTCGGAGTCACGGAACCGGACGCAGGGACGGACGTCCGGGCCATCTCGACCGTGGCCACCCGCGACCGTGACGGCTGGATCCTCAACGGCGGCAAGAAATGGATCGGCCTCGCCCCCTACGCCGCGTTCAGCGTGGTGCTGGCCAAACTCGATCATGACGGCCGCGACGCTGAGAC
>DATLPF010000084.1:0-4927 GCA_035535875.1 Propionibacteriaceae bacterium | reverse complement strand
ACCAGGACATATCGGGTCGTCACACCTTGCGCGGGCGTCAATGTCGCCGATTCGCCGGCCTTCGATTCCGCGGCCACGGTCCGCCAACGCTTGTCGGAGCGCATTGGCGGCCTCGGCGTCTGGGCAGGGTCAGTCTGCGGGACCCGGAGCTCGACAGCCGTCCCAGCGCCGCTCAGCCTGAGCTGCACAGAGCGCACCGGTTGCGGAGCATCGAGGTCAAACACCAGGCCGACTCCGCGCTTCAGATTGCCCAGTCTCGGGTTGCCGAAGTACTGAACAGTACGCCAGCGCGTAGCCGGATCGCCGTCGTAGGCAAGCCGCACCTCATCGGGATTCTCGGTCTTGTCCTCCCCCTGCGGATCGAAGTCTCGCGCGGTGGCGATGGTCAGCTTCTTGGGCTGGGTCGGTGCGCCGTTGGACGTGGTGCCGGTTTGTTCGCTCGACGCCTTCGGCTCGGGTGAGGTGGAAAGCCGCCGATCCAACACGATCGCGGAGATGATTCCCGCTGCGATCAGCAGCACAGCGAGCACCAGCAGCAAGCCGATCCAGCGCCGCCGCCGCTGCTGGGGTGCTGGCGATGGTCCCGGGGATCTGGTTCGCGGGGGACGGTTGGGCGTTGCCGGTCCTTGCGGGGGTCTGCCACCCGACACCCGGGTGTGCTGAGTGGTGGGTGGAGCGCTTGCCGCCGGAATCGTGTGGGTGCGGATCGCTTCTTGGCGCGTAGTCGTCTGATCGAGGAGCGAAGAGACGGGCTGCGCGCTTACGGCGGGATCGGCCTCGGGGGAGCGTCCGCCCACGGTGGGAATCGGCTGACGCAGCCGCTGCTCTAGGTCGGGGGCGGCATCTGCGCTGCCGAGCACCTTGGTCAGCGCAGTCACGATGGCTCCGACGGTGGTGATCGCGGGCGCGTGGTGTCGCGGCGGATCACCAAGAATCTGATCGCACACGTTGTCGAGTGCCGGTGATACGCCGGCGCGTACTTGCCGCGGCGTCATCCAGTGCCGTCCCACCATCGGGGCATTTGGCAGACCGAACGCCGGGCCACCGGGCCAGCGGCACACCAGTGAGGCATAGAGCAGCCGACCTAGGTCGGTGACATCAACTAGCTCCGGGGTATCGGCACCAGGCACCACCCCACTCGCGATTGGCCGGAGAGCAGCCTCAATCAGCAGGCCGACGATCTTGATGTTTCCACTCGGCGTGATGATCACCGTCTCCGGGCTGATCCGGCGGTGATAAAGACCGAGACTGTGTACGCCGGCGAGCGCGTCGGCCACCTCCCGGGTGATCCACCCGGCCTCGAGGCTCGACAGCGGGCCATGGCTCAAGATCATCTCAAGCGACTGCCCGGTCGCATACTCACACACGATGTAGGAGCCAACTGCCGGGTCGCTGCTGTGCACGGCATCGAGCACCCGAAGGAATCGAGAATCTGTGGCCACCGATGCCTTGCGGGCGGCGGTCAGCAGGTCGTCTTCCCCGGGGTCACTCGGAGCCAGCAGGTGCACCAGCACCGATCGAGACAGCACCTGATCAAACGCTCGCCAGGTGACGGTCGGCTGGGACTCCCCAATCAACTCCTCAAGGCGATAACGCGAGGCGAGGACGGTCCCTGCAGGAAGGGTCGCAGCCTGTGAGCCTTCTCCGCCTTCCTCGACACCGTGAGCGGCGGCCACCTGAACCATGGATCTTGTGCTCTCCTCACCAGCTCCTTCGATGCTAGGAGACGGCGGCCGGATCACTGTGGGCGAATCGCCGGAGGACCTGAAGTCGGCGTATCGATCACCGCTCGCCTCGATCACGGTTTCCTCACGCACCTCCAATGTCGTTGTTGTGGAATCCTCGCCCCGCCGCAACAGGGTCGTCACGATCTGGCTGACTTCATGGATTCGCATCAACCGAGCCATCAGCAAGAACAAGCCGACGGCGACAACACCGGCAACCACCAATCCGAGTGCCAGCGCCAGCTGGGAACCAGACTGACTCGCGAACGCCCACGAGATCACCCAGGCTGCGATCGCCGCCGGAGCCACGGCCAGTATCAACCGTACGCAGTGCCTCACCAGCGCTTCGGCATCAAGATCAGGAAGCTTGCGACGCAGTCTGGAGAAGGAGACTGGTAGGCCGATCAGGTACGCCGCCGAATAGGAGAGAGCCAGACCGGTTGCGACCAGCGCTGGATTGTCGAGCAGCAGGACAACGGCCACGCCGAGGAGGACGTTGGCGCCCGCGATCAAGCACTGCAGGAAGAAGGTGGTACGCGTATCCTCCAGCGCGTAGAAGGCGCGCAGGCAGAGGTATTGCACCGTGAAGGGCACCAGGCCGATGGCGAGCGCCATCAGAGCCCCGCCGACGAAGGCGGCATCCTTTGCGCCTTGGCCGAAACCAAAGACAAGGTGGGCCAGTGGCAGCCCCAAGACCAGGAAGGCGACCGCCGCCGGCAGCAGTGCGGTCATCGCGAGCCGCAGGGCCCGCATGGTTTCCGCGGCGACAGCTGGCCGGTCACCGGCGGCGGCAAGCCGGGAGGCGGCCGGCAGCATGGCCGTGGCCAACGAGACCGTGATCAACGAGTGCGGCAGGATCCACACCGCGTACGCGTTGGAATAGGCGGTGAGCCCTGCGCCTTTGCCACCAACAGTGGCGCCGCTGGCCAGCCTGGTCACCACCACCAGCGCAGCTTGGGTCACCAGGACAAACCCAAGTGTCCACTTGGCCAGCCGGAAAGTCTTGCCCAGCCCGGTGTTCTTGAAGTCCAAGCGCGGCCGGAAGTGGTAGCCGCTGGCCCGCAGGAATGGGATCAGCACAACCGCCTGCGCGGCGATGCCGAGCGTGGAACCCAGGCCGAGCAGCAACTCCTGACCTGTCGTGAACGGTGCTCCGGTCGCAGTCCGCTCGAAGACGATCAAGTACAACAGCAGCACCATGATCGACACCACGTTGTTGGCGATCGGAGCCCACATCATCGGCCCGAACCGGTCACGCGCGTTGAGCACCTGCCCTGCCATCACATGCACGCCGTAGAAAAAGACCTGGGGCATGCAGTAGTAGGCGAGCATGATCATCGACTGGTACTGGGCGTCTAGTTTTGGGGATTTCCAGCCGGACGCCGAATAGAGCCAGATGATCGCCGGCACGGCGAGCGTCAGCAGCACCGTGATCAACCCGAGCCCGATCAGTCCGGCGGTCATGATCCGATTGGTGTACGCCTCGCCGCGGTCGCGGTCACTCCGAATCGCGCGCACGATCTGTGGCACCAGCACGGTGTTCAGTACGCCGCCGGCTAGCAAGATGTACATGCTGTTCGGCACGGTAGTGGCGAGCGTGAACATCTCCGCCTGCCGAGTGCCGTTGCCGAAGAGGTAGACGAACAACATGAGCCGAAAGAACCCCAGCACCCGGGAGGTCGCGGTCCCCGCCGCCATCAGCGCGCTCGCCGAAACCAACCGCCTGGTCTGGCGGCGCTCCTCCGTATTCGGCTCGTCGGTGCCTGCGCCGATCCCGGGGGGGACGAGCCCCCCGCGCCCCCCCGGATCCGGTCCGGGTGGGCTCACGTTGGGTGTCGACGTTTCAGACATCAAGTCTCTCTGCCGGCGCGGAGCTGAGCGCGGGTAGTTCGTCTGGAGCTGTGCCCTCGCCTGCCGCAGGCCCGGCCGATCCACCGCCAGGTGACTTGGTCCGTTCCTTGGCGACCTGGCGAATGCGCAGGAACGTAGTGCCCACGAGGACGATGCCGGCGGCAATGGCGATCGCCCAACCCGTAGTGCCGTTCTGGGTCACCTGCACCTCAATGTCGAACGGCCGCCCCACCGGCCGACCAGACTCGGTGATCAACTGCGCGGTCACCGGTACGACGCCGTTGGCCTTCGCGGTGACCTCGGCGTTGCCCGTGAAGCTGTCTTGTGCCCTGATCTGCGGAGCGTTGATCGTTTTGATGGTGAGCCGTTGGCGGTTTTCAGAGTTGAACACCAGCTTCACCTTGACAGCCCTGGCGTCGGGTCGTGCAGCGTCGGCCTCCAGCGTGTTCCTGATCGTGATCGGGAACTCGACGCCTTGCCGTGCCACGGTCTGGACGCGAGCGCTGCTGCGGATCTGAATCTTGTCGAGCAAGATGTCATCGAGTGCGGCCTGCTGCGGACCGAGAAAAGCCCGGTACGCCTTGTCATGCTTACGCCACTTGGCGCTGGCGGCCCGGGCGACTGCGGCACTGCCCTCGGCTCGCGCGTTCGTCGGATCGACGAGCAGGTCGGCGTAGGTGTCGTTGCTCCGGTCGAACTTTCTGAGGCTGCTGAGCTGACCCGCGGTCAGCTGACCGGCTCGTGCGCCCGAGCTGTAGCGAAACTTCTGCGACCAGGACGCAGGTGTGGTTTTGAGCAGCTCGCTCAACGTGCGTTGCTTCAGCCAAGGCGCCTTGAGCTCCGGAGCACCGTTTGCAGCTTGGGCTGCCGTACTGATGAGCCGAACCTGTCCGTGGGCCAGACCGTCTCGGGCTGCCGTGGCCTCGACCCAACTTTCGGCGAGCATCCGCTGTCGAATATGGATTGCCGTGTCACGCGGATCCGGCCCTGGCCCGCCGCCCTGCGCGGCCTTGGTGAACCTGACGATCGGCACCTGATCGGGCCCGGCCAGCAGCGGCGTTGCGCCCTTAGCCGACGTGTCAGCAAGCAGGATGGCATCGGGCTGCAGAGCGGCGGCAGCCTTGGCAGTGGCCGCATCAGCAGTGCCCCCGGCTGGAAGCACGAGAAGTGGCAGCGATCTGGTGGATTCCACCAGCTTGTTGGCGTTTGCTGCAGCATTGAGCACACTCTCCTGGCCATCGTTGACAAGGGCGGCGATGTCAGGTGAGCCGTACAGCAGCCGATAGCCGTCGTGCGAGGACTGCAGTTTCTGGAAGCCCTCCAGCCATCGGGTGGCGTCGGCTTGACCGGTG
>DATLPF010000083.1:0-4199 GCA_035535875.1 Propionibacteriaceae bacterium | reverse complement strand
CCAGATCCTCGGCAGGCAGGGGGAGATGCTCGCCGATGACGCCCGAGCGACAATCCGCGGCGAACCTCTGCCAGAGCAAGACCCGCTCCGGCTATTGGCCGAACTCCGCGCACTGCGCGACAGCGGCGCGATCAGCGCCGCCGAGTTCGAGATCCGCAAGTCTGCGATCTGGCGCGACATCTAGGTGATCGTTCGGGTCGCTTGCGCTCGACGATCTTGCCGTCGGCGACGCGGAAGATGTTCACCCCGCAGAAACCACGTTGCGTCCAGTGGGCGGTTCGCCCATCACTGAGGCGCGTAGCTGCCGCGGGGTACCAGCGGACAGGGAGTGCCTTTTACCGGCTAGTCAACAATGTCGTGGCGCCAAGCTCGCGTGAAGCTTGACAGTGCCAGGCCGCTCCACCGCAACCTCCGACCAACCGCCGTCGGATGGTCGCACGCAGCCATCGGAGACGGACAAGTACCGCGACCAATGGACTCGCACGACATAGGCACCCGGCTCAGGCAAGGAGACCGTCATGGAAATGGCATCGCGAGCGGCAACCTGTCCTGGCGCTGAGATGACAGGCCGCGGATTCGTCACGGCATAGAGGGTCCAGGTTTGGTTTGACCACACTTTGCGTAAGTACGGCAGCCCGCCTCGGACCAAGGTTGCTTCATCAGCCGAGGCCCACTCGGACGGCCCGTTAGACATGGCTACGTAGGAGATGGCGTTGTCGTCCAGCCATTTCCGGTAGGTATCCGGGTTGAGGGTTTCGTCGTAGAAGATCTGGTTGCGCCCGGTGTCGAGTTGTCGAGACCACCCTCGTGCAATGGGAACCACCGGTGCGACGAAGGCAGCTTCCCCGCGCCGGAGCGTCGGAACGACCTCAATGGGTCCGTCAGCCCGACGAGCGGCCAGCTCGTCAAGGAGGGGCGCATAGAACTCTGCGCTGAGCGCAGGGTCTCCCCGCTCTTGAACCTCCGTGATGGATACCGGCGGCAATAGCAGGAACACGGTTGCGGCGGCGGCTATGACAGCAGCCAGAGGGACGGCCGCCGTCGCCACGATAATCGGTGCAGCGAACAACTCGGGCAGACGCGCCGCTGTCGTACCCACGGGCGTCGGCAGCAGATATGCCGCAGCGACCAGCGCGGCGGATAACAGCGCGCCCCACCGGAGAACTGGACGGCGCCAACACAATCCGGCCACGGCTAGGCACACGAGAAAGCCCATCAGAGCTTGCTTGACTGCGAACGTTTGGTAGCCGTCGTTGCCAAACGCCAGTGCGATGGCGCCGGTCGGCACCATCGCGCTGACGCCGAGCATCAAGCCGTCTCGTCGCCGACCGGAAAGGAAGAGCGCTCCGGCAGCTACTCCGAGGAACAGGCCTGCTACCGGGCTGAACAGCGCTGCTAGGACAGACAACACGGCCGTGACACGCAGTCGGCCCCAAACGAGTGCCAGCACCGCACCAAGCGCCACTGCGAGACCGAGCGCGAACGTAGTCCGTGTGGTTACAAGATTCCCGGTAAGGCATACAGCCGCGGTGATCGCCCCGGCGGCCGGTCGCGGCACCGCTGTGACCTTCAACAGCACCGCGAAAAGCATGGCGCTGGCAACGTATGCAACAGCCGTTGTGAGGCGCACGCCCAGCAGCGCCATCACCGGCGGAGACAAGACGCTGTAGCCGAGCGGATCGAAGCCGCCGTACCAACGGAGGTTCAGCACCGCCGGCCATGCCAGCTCCGCCAGTTGGGCATGAGCTAGCTGTGCGGATAGATCCCGGCCCATAGCTGGCGCAAGGAGGTACGCGATGCCGAACAGAAGGGCAATAGATCCAGTGACGACCATCCAGGGCGATCGCCGGAGCGGCGGAAGCATCCGCAATCGGATCCTCCGAGGAAGGCTCGCGGCCCTCGTCCGGGTGTCCTGGCCGCCCGGACTCGCGCTGACCGTTTCGGCCTCTCCCGCGGTTGGAGACTGAAAAGTCACCAGCGAAGACTCCTGACCATGATCGTTCCCCCTCTGATCACCTGGTGCAGCTGCTGCGTGATCCACGGTGCCCGAGCGGCAACGGGTTCCTGTCTCGGCGCACGAACGACCAGTAGACGCTCCCTCAGCGCCGCCTGTCCAGCCACAATTGCAGCTCTGTAGCGACGTACGACGCCCAAATGTGGAACATGACACCTGAGACGGACCTGAGAAGCCGAGGAACTTTCCCGCCGTTGTCCCTTCGTAGGGTGATCATCTTTCGCGTCGGTTGCAATCGTCACCGGCGATGGCGACGGCTTCGAGGAATTGGCTACTTGTTCCAGATCGTCGACAGTGGGGACGTGGCCTTGGCGCGGCCGAGCGCGGGTAGTCCATAAATGTCCTCGATCGTGCGGAGCAGCTTGTAGTGGTTTAGCCGCTCGGAATAGACACCCGGGCGCACGTTCGCGCCGACGATGATCGTAGGGATCGATTTGACTGACCCGCCCGCATTCTCGTCGAAGGTGACGATAAGCAAGCTGTTATTGCGTTTCGCCCACCGCGCGTACCGGGCGAAGTGCTTCTTCATCCAACGGTCGCCGGTGCGGACGGAGCAATCGTGCATGTCGTTACACATATTCGGGCTCACCATAGCCACGGTCGGCAGCTTGCTGTAGTCGTGCGGGAAGGCGCTGAAAGGTCGGTTGGTGCTTGCTGGCAGCGTGCCGAAGTTGACCCATGGGTTGTGCTTGCGGAGGTAGCGACCCGATCCGCACCCCCGAAAGCCGGTCTTCGGCAAGGACTCGGCATACCCGATGAAGCTGCGACCTGACTTGCGGAGCTGACGCCCCAGGTTGTCGGCCCTTCGAAAATGCCGCGGGCATGCATTACTGGTCACTCCCTGAGTGGACCCTGAGAATAGCGCCAGGTAGTTCGGCTGGCTGGGGTGGGTCACGCCGTAGGAGTTGGTCATGCTGGCACCCTCAGCTGCGAGTTTGTTGAGATACGGTGCCTGTCCGCTGCCGATCACGCTGGAGCGGTGCTTGTTCTCGAAGATGACGACCACGATGTGGTCCGGTTGCGGCACGGTCGGCTTGTGTTCCCTCGGCGAGGGTTGTCGCACTGTCGGCTTCTGTTTCTCCGGGGAGAACGGCTGCTCGATCCGCCTCAACTTGGGCGGAGGAGGCTGCGCGAGAGCTTTGGTCTCTTTTGGCTGTGTCGGCACAGCTGTGGGGAGCCTGCCGGAGTGCACGGGCGGTCCGGTCGATGGCGGATCTGCAACGCCACAGGCCGCACATGTGAGCATCAAGACGGCACAACCGGCCAACCGTGGGAAAGCCTGCACCTGGAACCCCCTATTGATCCAAGTACTCGCAAACCACCATTCAACGCAGCCGCGGCCCCAAGCGCAACACTGCGATGGCGTCCCGGGACATCTGGGCAGTCCGATCATCGATCTGCCTGGCGGTCGACCTGCTCGCTCGACGCCCGTCAACGGTCCCGCTTCGTAACGGTTGAGAGTGCGTCTCGACCCGCACTTCGCTGTCCGGCTCGACGGCGAATCAGACGATAGTGGAGCATCGGTCATGTCGCAGTGATCGAGAACCGGAGGATCGAGATGACGGAACGTGCCCGTCCACCGTTCGACGATGAGCTCGAACCCGCACTTGACGCGGTGCCCGCGTTCTTCACTACGCTCGAGCCCAGGTCCATCGCGGAGTTCCGAGCGGCGACCACGCGTCCGTCGTCGCTCGACGAGGTCATCGCAGGGCGGCCGGTCCAGGTCACCGATCACGCCGTGACCGGCCACGATGACGGCGAGATCGTCGTCACGGTGCTGCGGCGCAGTGGCCACCAGGGTGCGGCGGGTCCGGGCATCTATCTCATGCACGGTGGCGGCATGGTCGGCGGGAGCAGATGGGCGGTCGCACCGATGCTCGTCGAGTGGGTCCTCGAGTACGGCGCTGTCGCGGCCGCCGTTGACTACCGTCTCGCACCCGAGTTCCCCGACCCGGTGCCCGTCGAGGACTGCTACGCGGGACTCGAGTGGTTCATCGGCCAGGCTGACGTGTTCGGCTTCGACCCGCAACGGGTGCTCATTGGGGGGCAAAGCGCCGGCGGTGGCCTCAGCATCGGGACGACGCTGCTCGCCCGTGATCGCGGTGGGCCGATGCCGGCCGCGATGCTGCTCATGTGGCCGATGCTTGACGATCGGAACGAGACCGTCTCAGCGCAGCAGATCGAC
>DATLPF010000082.1:0-28913 GCA_035535875.1 Propionibacteriaceae bacterium | reverse complement strand
AGCCTGATCGTCGAGGGTGGTTGGGCCGACCGCCAGTGGACCCGCGGGTGCTACAACGCCAACACCGGACCGTGTGGCCTGATCCACTTCGGGGAGGCGCTCAGCAAGCCGATCGGTCCGATCAAGTGGGCCGCGACCGAGACGGCGAATGCCTGGAGCGGCTACATGGAGGGCGCCGTCGAGGCCGGTCGCCGCGCCGCCCGCGAGGCCCTGGCCGATCTCTGAGCTACGCGCACGTAATCGCGCCGATTCGCAACGACATCGCTAGCCGGCTGAACGGCTTCCTGTGGGCCGAGAACGCGCCCGCTTTGGAGTCCAATTGAGACTGGATTGGGATTAGCGACGAAACCCGGTCCTGCCTCGTGCAGCACCGGCGTTTGTCCTTGTCAGCTGGCGGTGGCGGTGGGATTTGGACGCGCGGTGTTCGTCCGAGCCGCTCTTGGAGGCGACGACGGCATACGCGCTGCCGTCGGTAACCCGCATCACCGGGTTCTTCCGGAGCTTGCCGCTCCTCGCCCCGCGCGTGGTCACCGCGACGATGGGCATACCTGTCACGCAACGAGTGGTTCATCGGTTTCTGTGCTCCTTCCCGGTGATATTGATGAAGGGCGACCCAGCGACGACCCGCGGCATATCTTGCTGAATCTCAGCTCCAAGAACCATTGGCCGACAACCGCATGGCACAGTCCTACCGGTCGTCGCCACCTCGTGGATCGTGACTCTCGGCACCGATGTTTACGCCGAGCGTGGCGTTGCGTACGACCAACCCCGGTCTGATCAACATATGGAAGACCGACATCAGTGATCATGCTGCAGGTAATAGTTTGCGCGGGCCTCCTGTGCCTCGGCAACCTTGCCCGGCCACCCGGGCGGCCACACCCGCTCAAGCGCCACTGACCCGCTGCCTCGGCTCTGAGGGCAACGAGGGCGCCCCGACGTCAGGCCGCGGCAAGCAACGGAGCAGCGTCGAGGATCCATTGCGCAGCGCGGTTGTTTGTGTCGGCCGGCGACCGCAATCACGACTAGCCCAACTAGCACCACGACGGCGCCAGCAACAAGCAACACCATGCCCGACTGGTCCAGCGCAACGGTTACCGCGACGTCCGAACTGTCCCCCGGTCTTGGCCACGCAGTCTCCGGCGCGCTCGACTCGATCAACCAATACTCACCCGTGGTGATCATCAATGGATTGGCGGCGATCCTGTTCATGATCGGTTATGTCCTATTCGGCGTTGCCATGATCAGGACCGGGACACTGCCTCGCTGGTCCGGCTTATTGGTCGCAGCGGGCGCTCCGGCCCATTTTGCTGGGGTTTCGGGATAGCCCAGCCGTCTCGACGGCCGCCTGGTCGATCGCGATCCTGGGCAGTGTGAGTCTCGGGCAGAAACCGGCCGGGCTCCGGGTGTGCTCCTTTCAGATAAGTTGACACGAGTATCAGCACCGGGTGGTCGGAGAATCCGGGCGTGGACATCGCCGCATACCTCATCGCGTACGGGTGATCATCTTTCGAGTCGTAGCCGCACTCGGCACGGTCCCAGCAGCGGGACATCATGGAGCAGGCCAAGGTAGCCGCACGGGGGCTGTCGGCCGGGCCGCGGCGGTCGCCTAACGCGCCGGCAGCCAGGACCCTTCGGTCCGGGACGTCGAGTACGTCCGGATGTTCGCCAAGGTGGCGCAAGTGCAGCTCCAGGCCGTGCTCGATGCACTCAACGAGCATGTCAACCGGCTCGGTGAGCTGTCAGGAATCGCTGAGGCTGCCAAGTCCGGCTAGGACCGGAGCTGCCGAACAGCAGCAACTGGCGATTGCTGCTGCAGCAGGCCTAAACCTGGTAGCCCGTCGTAGCGGCCCACCCCTACCTGTCGGGTGACGACTGGAATTGAACAGCTAGCTCCCGGGCTCAGACTCACCCTTTTTCGAGGCAAGGCCAAACGCGATACCGAGGACGCCGGTAATCAGCAGGATCGGATAGAGGGGAAGCAGGTCGACCCGAATGTTGACCTCGGGTATAAAGATCTGGAGGACGAACTCCCACAGCGAGTAGGCGAGCCAAACGATAGCGGCCACACGGGTGAGGAGCCGGTAGCTCTCCACGAGTAGAGGTAGCTGCGAGCGAGTCACAAACTCCCTTGACCAAGGGACAAATTTCCGACCAATGCGGAGTTTTGAAGCCTCGATCACGTACCCAGTTGTCGAAAACACCGCAACGGTCGGAATTTTGAATCAGGGAGCGTGAGCGATCGCAGCTCTAGGACCCAACCTCGCGATGGGTGTACGTGGCGGGCTCGGGGGATTGCGGCTGACGCACCAGATCGGTGAGACGGTGCCAGGCAGCGCCGAGACCGGGGCGCCAGCGAACTGCGGTTTGCAGATCCATCCGCAAGCGTGGGGTGATCGGGTGGGGGCGTACCACCTGGAAGCCAACCGCCTCCAGCCAGCCGACCGGCAACATGCACGACGGGCCGTCATGGTAGGTACCAACCGCCTCGAGCGCCCGGATGTCGCGGCGGGCCACCAGTCCAGCAGCCGATTGCACGAGCTGCTTGCCGAGTCCCTTGCCACGCAGTTCCGGTGCCACATGCGCTGACATCACCACTGCAGAGTCCGGCCCGACCGGCGTGGTTGCGAAGGCACCAAGCCGCGGCACGTACATCGCGGGGGCCAGTGTCAGGTGACCGATCGGCTCGTCATCGGCAAACGCGATTACTCCGCAGTAGCCCCAGTGCCGGGTGACGATCTCGGCCCACTCGGCCTTCATCTCGCCCCGATCGACATGATCCGCCGGCGCCGCCAGGTCGGTGAGACTCGACTCCCAAAAGGTGCACCGCGCGCAAGATCCCGGCAGCGAGGGCAGGTCGGCGGCGGTCATCGGGCGCAGGCGACGGGATCCCATGGGCTTACTTCCTGACGCGTGGCTTGGCTAGTCCGAACGCAAAACCGAGGGCGAGACCGAACATCATGCCGGCGGCAAGCCATCGTGACCACCGCATCGGGCGCGTGCCATTGGGCGTTGCCATGGATTTATCGTAGGCGGCGACCCCACCAGCTGCGAATTGCGCCCGATGAAGCGGCCCAGCTGCGAGCGTCGGCAAAATCGCCCTTTTGTTTGGAGCTGCTCGCGCAATCGCGCTTGGGATCCGCCTACTTCGTCGTCGCTCGCAGAGGAAAGAACGCCTCCGCTCTCTCCTCCTCAGCACGGCGGCGCGCGATTTTCCGACGCTCGCAGCTGGGCGAAGATGCACGCCTCAGATGAAATGAGGCACGCTAGTTATGTGAGTGAGACTTCCCCACCCGAACCTGAAGAACCGGTGCTGGAGCGGCTGCGGCGCCAAGACACCCGGCTTGATCACTACATCGATCGGTACGCCGCCCGTGCCCACGGCATGACCGCGTCGGCGATCCGGGCCCTCTTCGCCGTGGCCAACCGGCCCGAGGTCGTCTCACTCGCCGGCGGCATGCCCAACATCACCGATCTTCCGCTGGATGTGGTCGGTTCCGTGCTCCGCGAGCTGGTGCTCAACGACGGGCGGCGCGCCATGCAGTACGGCTCAGGCCAGGGCGAGCCAGCCATTCGCGAAGCAATCTGTGAAGTAATGAGGCTGGAAAACATCTCGGCGCACCCGGACGATGTGATGGTCTCAGTCGGATCGCAACAGGGTCTCGATCTTCTTACTCGCATCTTCTGCGATCCGGGCGATGTGGTGCTGTGCGAGGCACCCAGTTACGTCGGCGCACTCGGGGTCTTCCGCTCCTATCAATGCGATGTCGTCCATGTCGCGATGGATGAACAAGGCCTGAATCCGAGCGCGCTCGCCGATGCGCTCAGAGCGCTGCGCCGCGCAGGGCGTACCGTCAAGTTCCTCTACACGATCCCGAACTACCACAATCCCGCGGGCGTCACCCAATCGCTCGATCGACGGTTGGAACTACTCCAGCTCGCCCAACAGGCGGACCTGCTGGTGATCGAGGACAACCCGTACGGGCTGCTGGGCTTCGACGGCGAGCCCATCCCGGCCCTGCGGTCGCTGGACGAAGATCTGGTGGTCTACCTCGGTTCGTTCTCCAAGACCTTTGCACCCGGCTTCCGGGTCGGTTGGGTGCTGGCGCCGCACGCGGTACGCGAAAAGCTGGTGCTCGCTCAGGAAGCGGCAACCCTGTGTCCGCCGGTCTTTTCGCAGTTTGCCGTCGCGGCCTACCTGTCGAACCACGACTGGCGTGGACAGATCAAGATCTTCCGAGAGATGTACCGCGAGCGACGCGACGCCATGATCGCTGGACTCAGCAGTCACATGCCGGCCGGCACCACGTGGACGAACCCGCAAGGTGGTTTCTTTGTGTGGCTGACGCTGCCGCCGGGGATCGATTCGCACGCTATGTTGCCCCGCGCGGTCACCGCTCGAGTAGCGTACGTCCCCGGGACCGCGTTCTATGCCGATGGCCTGGGCAGTCGGCATATGCGCTTGTCGTACTGTTTCCCCACGCCAGAGCGCATCATCGAAGGCACCCGCCGGCTCGGTGAGGTGATGGAGTACGAAGCGAGCATGCTCGAGATCTTCGGCACCGCCGTTGAGCCTGAGAGTGGCCGCCTGGCACTCGGACCCCGTGAGGCACCAGGTCCGAATCAGACCTGATGATCATGGAACTGGACCAGAAGTTGATCTTGATCGAAGTTGATCATGGCTTGATGATCATGAAGGAAGGAGAGGGGTGGACGACAACGGATACCTAGAGACGGTGATCGTGCTCTCGGGAGGTCTGTCCCATGAGCGTGATGTGTCGTTGCGCTCCGGACGCCGGGTGAGTCAGGCGCTGCGCTCTCGGGGTATCGAGGTCGTGGAGTCCGATGTTGACTCCACCTTGCTCTCGCGGCTCGCTGAGCTTACTGGCTCAGTCGTCTTCCCCGTCCTGCACGGCGAGGCTGGTGAGGACGGTGCCCTGCGCGAGGTGTTCGACCTGCTTGGCGTGCCATTCGTCGGCTCGGTGGGTTCGGCCTGCCGGCTGGCGTTCGACAAGTCAATCGCGACGACTGTCGTCGGCGCCGCGGGCATCCGAACGCCCAACCAGGTGGCGCTGCCACACGAGACGTTCCGCGAGCTGGGCGCTCAAGTGCTGGTCAAAGCACTCGGTGATCAGCTCGGCTTCCCGATGATGGTGAAGCCGTCACGCTGTGGCTCCGCGCTCGGGTGTAGCAAGGTCGCGCGGGCCGGGGAGCTTCCGGCGGCCATGGTCGGGGCATACGCATACGGCTCCGTAGCGGTGATCGAGGAGTTTATCGAGGGAACCGAAGTGACGGTCGCAGTCGTGGACCGCGGGCGCGGCCCGATCGCTCTTCCTGCCGTGGAGATCCGTCCGGAGTCTGGCGTCTACGACTACGCGGCCCGGTATACCGCCGGCGCAACCCGGTTCTTGTGCCCGGCTGAGCTGGAGTCCGATGTGGCGAACCGGTGCGCTGATGTGGCCTTGCGCGTACATGCGGCGCTGGGTCTGCGGGATCTCTCACGAACTGATCTCATCGTCACCTCGGACGGGGAGCCGGTGTTCCTCGAGGTCAACGTGTCGCCCGGCATGACCGAGACGTCGGCGGTGCCCTTGGCGATCGAGACTGCCGGCTGGAGCCTAGGAAAGATGTGTGCCGACCTGGTCCATGCGGCCGCAGCTCGCGGCGGCCGCGCCAATCCTCTGCGAGCGTCGGTAGGCGCCCGCTGGTGATCGAAGGAGCGATGAGTGAGACACGCTTTTCGTCTCGGGAAGAGCGACGACGGCACCAGCTTCCCGGGGCGCCGCGCGAGCAGAGAACTATTGTGATCTCGTTGGCGGCGCACTGAGACGTAATCGATGACCCGTTTCTGGCAGGTCCTGGTCATCGCCCTCGGCATCGCCCTGGCGGCGGCAATGGTCTTGCTCGGCTTCTGGCAGCTCGAGGTCTACCACAACCAGGGACAGGCTGCGGCGCAACGTCGGGCGTCAGCTCCGCCGGTTCCGCTCACCTCGGTCGCCCGGGCCGGAGCGCCGGTGAGCGATGGATATGGACGGTCGGTGACCTTCCAAGGCACCTACGATCCGGCACTGCAGTTGCTCGTGCCCATGGAGGGTGGGCAGTTCCGGGTACTGACGGGATTGCGGCAAGGTGACGGCAGCGTGCTGGCGGTGGTACGTGGCGTCGTTTTTGAGCCGAATGCGCCAGCGCCGCCCAGCGGCCCAGTCCAACAGGTCGGCGTGCTGCTGCCCACGGAAGAACATCTGCCGGGAGCCGATTTGCCGAGCGGCCAAATTGCCTCCGTCCGATTGCCTGCCTTGGCGCAAGACTGGCCAGGCCCGCTGGTCGGCGGGTATGTCAACCTGTCCGGTGCCGATGCCGCTCGCCAGGGTTTGGCGGCGTCTCCACTGCTGCTGCCCGAGGCTTCTGGCCGGCTGCGGAATGGGGCCTACTCGACGCAGTGGTGGCTGTTCGCCGCGTTCACCCTCTTTATGGCTTACCGAATTGCTCGGGATATCGGGCTTCGCGAGGTCGCGGAGAATATAGGCGGGAGCGAAGCGACCTCCAGCCCCAACGGCGAGCTGTGAGGTTGAGATCACACCGGAACGCCCAGGTGAGCGGACATAGGCTTCAGCCCATGCGCAATGCGTGGATCCGGTATCGGATCATGGCCTACGTCGTGGGCACCCTGTTGGTGATCTTGGTGTGCGTCGGCCTGCCGCTGAAGTATTTCGGGGGCAACCCCGACGTCGTGACTTGGACCGCGATCCCGCACGGCTACCTCTACATGATCCTGCTGATCACCGCTGTCGACCTGGGCCTGCGGGCTAAGTGGAGCTGGAAGCGGCTGATTCTGATTGCGCTGGCTGGCACCATCCCCTTCCTGTCCTTTGTGGCCGAGCGTTCCGCCACCAAGAACATCAGAGCCAAGCTCGCTCAAGCCGAAGCGGCAGAGCCGGCGGCGACTCCCTCAACGTCCTCTTGAATGTCGCTTTGTCGATATTGTTCGGCGGCTTCTGACGGCTTCTCGATCAGTGCAACAATGCGCTCCAGGTCGTCGACTGTGGCGAACTCGATGACGATCCTGCCCTTGGTCCTTCCCAGAGCGACGCGAACACGAGTGTCAAAGTGGTCTGAGAGCCGATCAGCGAGATCTTTGACTTTCGGTGCGACCATCTTCGGCTGACGCTGTCGCCGTGGAGCCGGATCCGCGGCTTCGCCCACCGTCACGAGTTCCTCCACAGCCCGCACCGACAGCCCCTCCGCCACTACTCGCTGAGCGAGGCGCTCCTGGCTGGTCGGGTCCTCGATGGCCAGCAGCGCCCGCGCGTGCCCGGCGCTGATCACCCCCGCGGCAATGCGCCGCTGCACGGTCGGCGGCAGCCGAAGGAGACGGATGGTGTTTGAAATCTGCGGTCGTGAGCGTTTGATCCGGCTGGCGAGCTCCTCCTGAGTGCAGCCGAAGTCTTCCAGCATCTGCTGGTAGGCGGCGGCCTCTTCGAGCGGGTTCAGCTGAGCGCGATGCAGGTTCTCCAAGAGGGCGTCGCGCAGCAGTTCGTGATCTGCGGTTTCGCGTACGATCGCGGGGACCGTGTCGACTCCGGCCTGTTGCGCGGCTCGCCACCGACGCTCTCCCATAACGAGCTCGAACTGCGCGCCACCAATTGGACGGACCACGATGGGTTGCAACATGCCGACTTCGCGGATGGACTCCACCAGCTCATTCATCGCCTCCTCATCGAAGACGGTCCTGGGCTGCCGAGGGTTGGGGGAGATCGCTTCCAAGGGCAGCTCGGCGAAATAGGAACCATCGGGGACCGGTGCCACTGGCGGCGCCTCAGATTGGCCGTTTGCGGAAGCTGGAACCAGTTGCGGCTCCGTTCGCTGGAACAGCTCACCCAAGCCTCTGCCGAGGCCGCGACGCTCCGTACGAATGTTCATGCGCTCTCCTCCACGCCCCGACGGGCGATCTCTTGTGCGGCTTCGAGATAAGAAATGGCGCCTGCCGAGCTGGGCTGGTAGGTCAAAACGGTCTGGCCGTAACTGGGCGCCTCTGAAATGCGCACCGAACGCGGGATGACCGTGGGCAGCGTCTCGACCGGGAAGTGCTGCCGAACCTCATCGGCGACCTGCGCGGCAAGCTTGGTCCGGGCGTCAAACATTGTGAGCAGCACGCTGCTCAGGCGGAGCTCGTTGTTGAGCTCCCCCTTAACCAGATCGATTGTGCGCAACAGCTGCGTGACGCCCTCGAGTGCGTAGTACTCGCACTGGATCGGGACCAGGATTTCATTCGCGGCCACGAGAGCATTGAGCGTCAATAGCCCGAGCGACGGCGGGCAGTCCAGAAAGACGTAATCGGCGTGGTGGTCCTGGAGGTAGGCACGCAAAGTTCGCTTGAGCCGGTTCTCGCGAGCGACGATGGAAACGAGCTCGATTTCGGCACCAGCGAGGTCGATCGTGGCCGGGAGGACTTTGAGGCTGGGCGCCTCGGGGGAGTCGACCACGTGATCACAGAGCGGTGCACCAGCCATCAGCACTTCGTACGTTCCGGGCGTCCCGGCTGGATGGTCGACGCCGAGCGCCGTGGTGGCGTTGCCCTGGGGATCAAGATCGATGACGAGCACAGTGAGACCGCCAAGTGCGAGGGCGGCCGCGAGGTTCACACATGTTGTGGTCTTGCCGACGCCGCCCTTCTGGTTCGCTACGACAAAGACTCGAGGCAGTGGCGGCGCAGGCAATGAAGCAGTCGTCAAACTCTCTGCGGTGGACGTGGCCGGTGGGTCTTCCTCAACCGGAGGTGGGCCGAATTCGTCCTCATCAAAGCGTGCGCGTCGCGGACCCGGCGGTATCTCGATCGCGGGAGGTGCTAGTGCCGTTGTCGTTACCACCGAGGCGCTGGGCAATGATCGCGCAGCTGCACGTTGGGGCCAATCCAGCGTTTCACGTGGAACGTTCGGCCAGCCGATCCGCGGATCGACCTCAACGTTCCTGGGCCAGCCGAGCCCCGGCGTAATCCGAATCTCTGCCACCGGCGGTGCGATCATGCAGATCCCTTCCTGACCGTTCCGCCACAACGTAGCAACCAGAAAGAGCTTGCGCGGGCAGCCGCGCCCAATTGGGGAGCGATGCTCGCACCCAACACTGCATGAGCGGTCGCGGTGGAGCCCGTGCGGCCGGCCTAGACAACGCTGTTGCCGGCTTTTGGCGGCGACGTTTGTCTTGAGCGGCGACTCCGTTTCAAGCGTCTTAGGTTGTTACGGCCGCCCGCGCGGCTTCCACCGCTCTTCCGTCAGATCCGGCGAGGGCGGGCCGCGAGTCGCACCACGGTAGCCGGCTCTACATCCGGGTGGGCCCGAGGCTTCAACACCTCTGCATCGAGCTGCGCGGCATCCAGCTGACCCTTCGCCGCGACCACCTCATCGGCCGCAGAACTCCCCTTGAGCGCCAGGATCACGCCGTCTGCAGCGCGGAGCGGATTGCACCAGCCGATCAGTCGGTCAAGGGGAGCGAGGGCTCGCGCGACTACGACATCGTAGGTCTGGTGGTGATCTTCGGCGCGCGATCGGATCACCTCGACACGACCCGCTATCTCGAGCTCCGCTACGGTCTGAGTCAGAAACGTGGAGCGCCGTAGCAGCGGCTCGATCAGCGTCATTCGCAGGTCGGGCCGCAAGATTGCAAGGGGAATGCCGGGTAGGCCGGCACCGCTGCCCACGTCAGCGACCGCGCTGGCTGGCGCGATCAGCCCAGTAAGTGCCGCGCTGTTGAGAATGTGTCGATCCCACAGTCTGTCTGCCTCGCGAGGCCCGAGGAGCCCCCACTCGACTCCCGTTGAAGCCAGAATGTCGACATATCTATTTAGAGGCGGAAATTGGGCGCCGTAGAGCTCGCGGGCGACGTCCGCTGGTTGAGTGACGTGGTGGGAGATCACGAAGCCGAGAAGGCCTCGGCCAGCACATCGAGGCCCTCGTTCAGCAGCTCGTCGCTTATCGTCAACGGCGGCAAGAAACGCAGCACATTTCCATAGGTGCCGCAGGTCAGCACAATGACCCCTTGCTCCCGCGCCGCAGTCGCGACCGCGGCTGTCAAAGCCGGATCCGGATCAGTGGTGTCGCGATGGACCAGCTCAATGGCGATCATCGCGCCGCGGCCTCGGACATCGCCAATGCGGTTGTCCTCGGCCTGCATCCGGTGCAGCCGGCTCACCATGATCCGCTCGATCTGCTGGGCGCGCGCAACGAGGCCGTCGGCCTTCATCGTCTCGATCGCCGCCAGTGCTGCGGCACAAGCGACGGGATTGCCGCCGTACGTTCCGCCCAGACCACCGACATGAACCGCTTCCATGATCTCGGCGCGTCCCGTGACCCCGGCAAGCGGCAACCCGCCAGCAATCCCCTTGGCGGTCGCGATCAGGTCGGGAACAACTTCGAACAGCTCGCAGGCAAACATGGCACCCGTACGAGCAAAACCGGTTTGTATCTCGTCCGCAATAAAGACCACGTCGTTGGAACGGCACCAGTCCGCCAATGCCGGCAGGAATCCGTCGGCTGGAACGATGAAGCCGCCCTCGCCCTGGATCGGTTCGATGATCACGGCAGCCAGATTGCCCGTTCCGACCTGCGACTCAATCAGGTCCGTAGCCCGTCGGGCGGCGAGCTCGCCATCGATGAGCTTGTCGTCGCGGTAGGGATAGGACAGGGGAGCGCGGTAGACCTCCGGCGCGAACGGCCCAAAACTGTGCTTGTACGGCATGCTCTTCGCGGTCAGCGCCATGGCCAGGTTGGTCCGACCGTGGTAAGCGTGGTCGAAGGCGACGACAGCCTGCTTCTTGGTGTACGCGCGGGCGATCTTTACCGCGTTTTCCACTGCCTCAGCGCCGGAGTTGAACAACGCGCTGCGTTTCTCGTAGTTGCCTGGGGTGAGCTGGTTGAGCTGCTCGGCGACGGCGACATAGCCCTCGTACGGGGTGATCATGAAGCAGGTATGGGTGAACAGCTCCACCTGATTCTGAACGGCCGTCACGACGCGAGGTGCACTGTTTCCAATCGTGGTCACGGCGATCCCGGACCCGAAGTCGATCAAGCTATTGCCGTCGACATCGACCACCACACCGCCGCCAGCTTCGACAGCGAAGACCGGCATCGTGGTACCGATGCCCCGCGCGACGGCGCCGGTCTTCCGCGCCATCAGTTCGAGCGAGCGCGGCCCGGGGATCGCGGTCTTCAGGATGCGTTGCTGCTCCAGCTCAGACATGGCCCTATCTTGACACTCGATCATGCATGCAGAGTCGCGGTGGCTACGGTGAACGCGTGGCAGACCGTGCGTTTCTGGTCGGCGCGTACGGCACCGCGGCGGGGTAGATCTGGTGCAGACATCCGGATACGAGCTCGCCCAGATCAACATCGGGCGCCTTCGGGCTCCGCTTAGCGCGCCGCAGCAGCAGGAGTTTGTCGCTGCTCTTGCCATGATCAACAAGCTTGCTGAGGACGCGCCAGGATTTGTCTGGCGGCAGCAAGCGGGGTTCGGTCACTTGACCGGCGCTGAGCTCCTCGGCGATAACACAATCGTCATCAACATGTCGGTCTGGCAGAGCTACCAACACCTGCACAACTTCACCTACCGAAGCCGACACGGAAATTACCTCAGGCGGCGCAATAAGTGGTTCATCCCGCTGCCGCCACCGACCACTGCCCTCTGGTGGGTGCAAGCAGAGCAACCGCCCAGCACAGCGCAGGCCGTCGCCCGACTTCGGTATCTGCAGCGCTACGGGCCTTCGCCGCGGGCCTTCACTGTCCGGCGCCGCTATGACCCCACTGGCCAGCTCGAAGAAGCTGTTCGCCGCCCACCTGCCTTAGGCTGATGATCCGAGAGCTGAGGCCTGCCGAGTGACTCTGGAGTTAGCGCCATGACCACCCCAAGCAGCTTCAGGGAATCTGGAATCCTTCGGCACCCCCTCGCCGCCTATCTGGTGCTGGCCTTCGGCATCGCCTGGTTGTTCTGGGTGCCACTGGCCATGCTGTACGACGGAGGTTCCGACCTCGAATCGCTCCGTGGCTCGCCACTCGTCATCGTGCTGCAGACCCTTGGCGTCACTGGGCCGCTGATCGCAGCTATCGTGTTCACCGGCCTTACGCGGGGAAAGCGCGGTGTCCGCCGGCTGCTGGGTGGCCTGAAACGCTGGCGTGTCGGGCTGTGGTGGTACGCGGCGGCCTGCCTGCTCATCCCCGGTCTCACAGTGATCGGCATTGGTGTGCGGGCGGCGCTCGGCGTCGGTCCGGCCGTCCCGGAAGGATCTGCGTTGGCAGCGATGCTCGCTGACATCGGCTGGATTGGCATTGTCCTGACATTTCCGCTCCAGCTAGTGCTGCAATGCTTTGGCAGCCCGCTGCTGGAAGAGCCGGGCTGGCGCGGCTTCGCTTTACCCCAGGTCCGGAAGCGAATGCCCGCAGCCTGGGCTGCGCTTCTGGTCGGGGCAATCTGGGGACTGTGGCAGGTCCCACTCTTCCTCGCCTTGAACGAGAACCTCGCAGTGTCGCTCAGCCTCATCACCCTGCACGGGTTCTTCCTCGGCTGGCTCTACCTCAACACGGGGAGCCTGTTGATCGCCGTGTTGGGCCACGCATCCCTCAGCGTCGCGAACAAAAGCCTCTCGTTGCCTGACCAGGGCGTCGTCCAAATCGTGCTCACGCTGGCGTTGTGTGCAGTGATCCTGGCGTTCTTCCGAATCACGGACCTACGCTCACGCCTGGGCGCAAGGTCGCCCAGGCTTCAGCAGCGAGTGAACGAATAGGCGCGCGGCACGTTAGGCGGGGAGTACGACCACGTGGCGGTCCGGCTCCTCGCCCTCCGACTCGCTCGTCAGCCCGGCAGCGGCAACGGCATCGTGTACGACCTTGCGCTCGAACGGATTCATGGGCGCCAACGGCACCGGCTCACGAGATTCCTTGGCCTCGCCCACCGCGTCCGCGGCGAGCGCCTCCAATTCCTTACGACGCCGTTCCCGGTATCCGGCTACGTCCAGCATCAGCCGGCTGCGCTCTCCGGTCTCGGTCATCACCGCCAGCCGCGTCAGCTCCTGCAGCGCGTCGAGTACCTCACCGTCAGGACCGACCAGCACATTCGACTCGCTGATGATTGACACATGAGCTCGGTCGCCCTCGATGTAGGTGTCAATATCTCCGTCCAGGTCGGCAATGTCGAGCAACTCTTCGAGGTAGTCAGCGGCGATCTCCGCCTCGAAGTCGAGCGGATTCTCCTTCGCGGTCTTCGACTCGGGTTCTGCCAGATCCTCCCCGACAGCTGCCTCGGTTTCAGTTTGCGGCTCGTCGCCCACCTGATCTCCCTCTGTACTTGCGATCTCAGCGCTTGCGCTGAGACCTTGGTTGCTTGCGTGGCTGCGGTCGCGGCTGCTGCCTGGCCACCTTGCTCGAGTTAGGCGTCGCTGCTTCGGGCGCCGGCTCTGGCTCGACGACCGGAGCCAAAGCCACATCCGCCGCCTTGCCCTTGGCCTTGCGTCGCGCCTCCCAGGCGTCGTACGCGGGCGTTCCAGGAGCAGGATTGCGTCGGATCACGTAGAACTGCTGTCCCATAGTCCACAGGTTTGAGGTGAACCAGTAGATCAACACGCCGACCGGGAAGTTGATGCCGCCGACTGCGAATACCAGCGGGAAGACGTACAGCATGATCTTCTGCTGCTGCGCGAACGGCCCGGTCAGGGCATCCGGCGGCATGTTCTTGCGCATTAGCTGCAACTGCGTGATGAACAAGGTGACCGTCATCGCGATTATCAGCACCAACGTGACAATGTGCACGCTGGTGATGCCGTTCGCGAAGCCGACCTTCAAGAAGGTGTCGGAAATGCGAGCGCCAAAGATCGTGGCCTGGTTGAGCGAGGTCAGTAGGTCGGGGTTGACCACGAGCCAATGGCCGCGCGGAATGCCACGGGCGGCGCCATCGAGCACCCGAAACAGCGCCAGGAAGATCGGGATCTGCAGCAGCAGCGGCAGGCAGGACGACAACGGATTGGCGTTGTTCTCCCGGTACAGCTTCATGGTCTCCTGACCGAGCTTCTCCCGATCATGACCATGTTTCTTCTGGAGCTCGCGGACCTTTGGCTGCAGTAGCTGCATGTTGCGCGACGACTTGATCTGCTTGACGAATAGCGGGATCAAGGCGATTCGGATGACCACCGTCAAGAACATGATGGACAGCACCCAGGTCCAGCCGCTGTCGCTGCCGAGCAGGGGCGAAAAGATGGAGTGAGCCAGCACGAGAATGCCCGAAACCACCCAGTAGAGCGGCTGCATGATCGCGCTTCCGATGGCGATGAAGGGGTCCCAGATCGACATCGGAATCAGCAGTAGTTCCATCAACTCACACCTCGTTGTGACGCCAGCTCAGCACCGCCACCTATTCTTCCTGCGCGTCGCGCTTGATCTCGGATCTCTTCGTCAAATTCAGGGGTTCCCGGTACGGGGTCGTACCCACCTGGGGCCCACGGGTGGCAGCGCAGCAGCCGTCGAAGCGCCAGCCAGCTGCCGCGCGCGGCGCCATGAACCTCGACCGCACGCAGCGCGTACGCCGAACAGCTGGGGTAGTAGCGGCACACGTTCCCATACAGCGGGCTGATCAACAGCCGGTAGAGCTTCAGCAGGCCGATCAGCAGGTACTTCATCGGGCACCGCCGTCCTGGCCCGGCCCACGCGCAGTCAGCCGAGACACCGCCTCATGCCAGGCGGATCCGAAATCGGTTGGCACCCCGGCAGGATCGGTCGCAGCTCCCGGCAGGGCGCGTACCACGATGTCAAGCGCAAATGAATCAATCCCGACGGGGGCGTCCGCCACATGGGCCGCGGCGAGATGCCGAAGCCGGCGCTTGACCCGATTGCGGGTCACGGCGTTTCCCAGCGCTCCGCTGACGACGAAGCCGATGCGCGGACCTGAGCGGTCCGCAGCATCCCTCGTGGACGCGACATCGTCAGGAGCGCGTACGGCATGAAGGATCAGCGTGGACCGACTCACTCGAAGCCCCCGCCTAGTCGTCCGTCGGAAGTCTTTCGAGCTGCGCATTCTCAGCAATCGCGGTAACACCGTGGGCGTCCGGGCACGGATATCAAGCGGATAGGCGGGCGCGGCCCTTGCGGCGCCGGCTGGAAATGATGGCGCGGCCGGCGCGGGTCCGCATCCGCAGACGAAAGCCATGGGTGCGGCTGCGACGCCGATTGCTCGGCTGGAATGTGCGCTTGCTCACGGGAGAACTCCCACATCTTCGGGGTGCTAGACGATCAGGTACGGTGCTCACGCGGCACGCATCGCAGTCGGAGCGGGCAGCTGGCAGCGGTCGCCTAAGCGACCTTCTAACGGTACGGGGCGGCGCCAAACCGGTCAAACCGACGCGAACTCGGGGGGATTGAGGAATAGTGGGCGCCGATGTCCAGACGACACGCCGAACACTATGGCGAATATCCCGGAGTCGCTTGCGTGGCGACTCTGCGATTGCTAGCGTCGCGGTTCGCCTCGCAGTTTCAGACAGCTACCGCAGCCGGCAACAGTCACTCGTCAACCTCGATGCCGGGGGGACCGTGGTATGCGTGACCGGTCGTAGGCACTTTTGTGCACACTCTGTGGATATCTGTGTGGAAGTGAGACACGTTGTAGTCCCCCGGGTACGGACGCCCCAAGGCGAAAGTGCAGACAACAGCAGATTCTTGCTTCGCGCATCTGGGTCGAGCACGGATGCACGAAGAGCAGCGGAGTACGAGTGAGCGAACCGACTGAGAGCGCCGCCGAATCGACAAGTCGGGCCTGGGACCATCTGTACTCCTCGTCCTCGCCGGGCTTGCGGCGCTGGCTCACGACCGGCCAGCCTGTGGCTCTCCACCAGGACATGTTGATGATCGCCGTGCCGAACGCCTTCACCCGCAACCAACTGGAGAACCGTTTCCGCACCGACATCGAGAGCCTGCTGTCCGGCTACTTCGGCCGCAACATTCAGCTGGCCGTGATCGTGGACGAATCGCTGAAACCAGACGAGGAATCGCTGGGGCAGGAGCCGACCTACGACGGCGCGCCGACCCAACCGGTACAGTACTCAGACTCAGGCACGAATCGCGATGATCAACCTCGCGAGGACTACCGCGACAACAACTACGCGGAGCCGGGCTTCCAAGCCGAGAGCTACCCCAACCCTGAGGATTACGCCCGGCGCGCCTACCGCGGCGAAGGCGGGACGCAGGGCCCGGCACCTCGACCCGAGGCCTCCGAGGTCGGATCTGGCTACCGCAATCCAGACGTGTACCGCGATCTGGACGGCTTCCGGAGCCGTCGCGAGAGCGACTCCCGGCTCAATCCCAAGTACACCTTCGAGACCTTCGTCATCGGCGGTTCGAACCGCTTCGCCCACGCCGCGGCGATCGCGGTGGCAGAGAATCCGGGCAAGTCGTACAACCCCCTGACGATCTACGGCGACTCTGGCCTCGGCAAGACGCATCTGCTGCACGCCCTGGGCCACTACGTCCGTAACTACTTCGACCGGGTGCGGGTTCGCTATGTCTCCACAGAGGAACTGACCAACGACTTCATCAACGCGATCAGCCAGAACAAGGGAGCCGACTTCCGGCGCCGTTACCGCGACGTAGACGTACTGCTGATCGACGACATCCAGTTCTTGGAAGGCAAGGAACAGACCCAGGAAGAGTTCTTCCATACCTTTAACACGCTGCACAACGCGCAGAAGCAGATCGTGATGACCTCCGACCGTCCGCCGAAGCTGCTGGAGAACCTCGAACCGCGGCTGCGGAGCCGGTTCGGCTGGGGATTGATTACCGACGTGCAGCCCCCGGACCTGGAGACCCGGATCGCGATCTTGCGGAAGAAGGCCGCGCAAGAGCGTCTGGTGGCTGGGCCGGAAGTCTTGGAGTTCATCGCGAGCCGAATCCAGACCAACATCCGCGAGCTGGAAGGTGCGCTCATCCGGGTGACAGCCTTCGCCAGCCTCAATCGCCAGCAGGTGGACCTGGCGCTGGCCGAAATCGTACTGAAAGATCTCATTCCTGAGGGCGGCGAAGCGCAGATCACTACCGGGATGATCATGGCCCAGACCGCGTCGTACTTCGACATCACCATTGATGATCTCTGTGGGCAAAGCCGGACCCATGTTCTGGTGACTGCGCGTCAGATCGCGATGTATCTGTGCCGTGAGCTCACCGATCTGTCGCTGCCCAAGATCGGACAGCAGTTCGGTGGCCGGGACCATACGACTGTGATGCACGCAGATCGGAAGATCCGTACCCTGATGGCTGAACGACGCAGCGTGTTCAACCAGGTAACAGAACTAACGAACCGGATCAAGCAGCAGGCGTCTGGCCGCTGAAACTCTCTCAGCGTCGTTTGTGATCACAAGCGCCTGATCATCCCTCTGGGGAGGCGCTCGTGGTGGTCTGTGATCACAAGCTTTCAAACGATCTTCCATGGCAGTGCAAGACTGCAACCGGGCAAGAGATTTTGCTTGCCACACAAGTGGGGAAAACATTGTGGAAAACGTTGATCTTGGGCTTGACGGCCTGGGGATGGTCAGGGGACAAGCGGCATCACCCGGTAGCCCATCCCAAGATCCTCCCCGTGTGATTTTCTGTTCTTCACAGCGGCATACGCACCGCCAAATCTGCTCTGACAGGGTCAAAGACACGTCGTCCACAGCATCCACAGCAGCTACGACTACGACCATGAGATACATAAGGTGAAGAGGGTCTAAGTCAGCGTGGCGGAGCCCTGTGAAAAACAGCACGGCGCAAAGCCCCACCCAGGAGGAGGAATCGGTGAGCTTTCTGCGCAAGTTGTTCGGCCGTGAGGAACCCGAGGACGTTCCGGTCAGCTTGGACGTCGACCGTCGCAAGGAGCAGTTGCTTCGGCTGGAAAAGGCTCTTGACGCGCTCGCCTCTGAAATGCGTGCGGATCACACCACGAACGATCCCGCATGGCGCGAACGGGTCAACGAGTACAGCCGGCTAGCTGGCGACGCAATGACCATGCGACGTGGTACGCCTACCAGGGAGGGCGTGTTGGACCTGGTGTTCGAGATCCGCCCACTGTTCACCGGGCCGATTCCTGACGGTATGGAGAGGTGCGGGCCGCTCCAAGACGAAGTAATGGCGGCGGCCGCTGATCTGCGTGAACTGCTGCCCGGCGAGAAGGGGTCCAAGTAAATCCGATGGAGCATGCTCGAGTATCCGTACGAGTTGCCGTGTGCGCCTTACACCCCGCCGAGCCGTCGGTATGATCGCCGGTGCCCGTCCTGGGCCGGATGACCTTCATTTCTGAGGTCACAGAGGAGGTAGCGTGAAAATCCGACTCGAGCGCGACGTCTTGGCTGAGGCGGTGCAATGGGCCGCACGCAGCCTGCCGCTACGCCCGAGCGTGCCGATTTTGGCCGGTCTGCTGGTACGAGCCGACGCCGAAGGCGTCACCTTTTCGAGCTTCGACTATGAAACCTCGGCGCGGATCCATGTGACGGCCGCGGTCGCCGACGAGGGCGAGGCGCTGGTTTCCGGGCGGCTGCTCGCTGACATTTCCCGTAGCCTGCCGCCGAAACCGGTCGATATCACCTCCGACGAAACCAGAATGGAGCTGATCTGCGGCAGCGCCCGGTTTACCCTGCAGACACTTCCGGTCTCGGACTACCCATCCTTGCCGAAGATGCCCGAGGCCACGGGCACAGTGCCCAGCGCTTTGTTTGCTCAAGCGGTCTCCCAGGTCGTGGTCGCCGCCGGCCGGGATGAGCTGTTGCCGGTCTTCACCGGGGTACGGGTGGAGATTGACGGTGACACTATTTCCCTGCTCGCTACCGACCGCTACCGGATGGCGCTCAAGGAACTGACGTGGAACCCGAGCTCGACTCAGATTTCGGCAACTGCCCTAGTCCCAGCGAGAATGCTGAACGAGACGGCCCGCTCCATGACCGCTGGAGAGGAAGTGACCCTGAGCCTGTCCGACGGCGGCACCGGCGACGGGATCATCGGATTCGAAGGTCACGGTGCATCAGGGGAGCGCCAGACAACGACTCGATTGCTGGACGGAGAGTTTCCCAAAGTCCGTCACATCATGAACACGCCGGGACTGATGAACGTGCGAGTGAGCGCCGCCGACGCGATCGCGGCCGCCAAGCGCGTAGCCCTGGTCGCGGAGCGCAACACCTCCCTGCGGATGCTGATCGGCGAAGGTTTCGTCACCTTGGAAGCCGCGACCGGTGACCAGGCTCAGGCATCGGAGTCCATCGAGGCGACCATTGACCAGCCCGGTGGTGGCGACCTGGCAGTTACGGCGGCCGGCTTCAACCCGACCTACTTGCTCGACGGGCTCGGGGCCTTCGACACGCCGTACGTGAATTTCGCCTTCACCGCACCGAGCAAGCCGTGCCAGCTCACCGGTATAGCCACCCTTGACGGCCCTCCGCTAACCGATTACCGGCACGTGATCATGCTCATGCGCTTACCCACCTGATTGCTGTCGCGAGCGACGTCCGCCAAAGGACTTCGGCGTTAGCTGCGAGCGTCGGAAATCGCGCGTCGCCGCACGGAGGAGGAGTGAGCAGAGGCGTTCTTCCTCTGCGAGCGACAACGACGGCGGCGGATCGAAAGCGCGATGCGCGAGCAGCAAGATCAATAGGGGTGCGCGTCGCGCGTCGGACCTATCGGGGGCTGATCAACCTCTGTTATGTTGACGAAACCATCGAGGATGAGGGGTTTCCATGCAGCTGGGAATGGTCGGTCTGGGCCGGATGGGTGCCAACATCGTTCGCCGTTTGATGCGAGACGGGCATGAGTGTGTCGTCTACGACGTGAGTCCTGAGTCCATTAAGCAGCTTGAGGGTGAGGGCGCTACCGGCGGCTTCACGCTTGAGGAGTTTGTCAGCAAGCTCCAGCGCCCGCGCGCGGTCTGGGTGATGATTCCCGCGGGCATAACCGGGAGGACCGTCGATGAGCTCGCCGGCTTGCTCGATGAGGGCGACATCATCATCGATGGCGGCAACTCGAACTACCGCGACGATGTACGACGCGCCGCCAAGCTTCGGGAGCAGGGCCTGCATTACGTCGATATCGGTACCAGCGGTGGCGTCTTCGGACTGGAGCGCGGCTACTGCCTGATGGTGGGCGGTGATGAGGAAGCGGTCAAGATCATCGACCCGATCCTGAAAACCATCGCCCCAGGTGTCGGTGACATTGAGCGTACGCCGGGACGTACTGGTGAGCTGGCTCCCGAAGAGCAGGGTTACCTGCACTGCGGGAGGTCCGGGGCTGGCCACTTCGTCAAGATGGTGCACAACGGCATCGAGTACGGGATCATGGCCGCCTTTGCCGAGGGCCTCAACATCTTGCATAGAGCCGATGTCGGCATCGAGGCCGGCGAGCACTCGGCCGAGGTCGCTCCGATGGAAGACCCGGAGTTCTACCAGTTCCAGATCGAGACGGCCAAGGTTGCCGAGCTGTGGCGCCGCGGGTCGGTGATTTCCTCATGGCTGCTGGACCTGACGGCCGCGGCGTTGCAGGCAAACCCGAAGCTCGAAGGCCTGGCCGGACGCGTGTCGGACTCGGGCGAAGGTCGTTGGACGGTGAAGGCGGCCGTCGACATCGGTGTACCGGCGCCGGTGCTCGCGGCCTCGCTCTTCGAGCGTTTCGCCTCCCGCGACGAGGACCACTTTGCCAACCAGGTGCTGTCCGCGATGCGGCAGCAGTTTGGCGGCCACCAGGAGCTTCCCGCCGGCAGCGAGCTCGAGGCCGGTGGGGAGAAAGCCGACAAGGTCGAGGCGTCAACGAGCTGAGCGGATTGCCCGCGTCAGCACTACAGGCTGCCGAGCGCTCACGGGCGTGGCATCTCTAGCGCAGCAGGCCCACACCCTGACCCTCCGGCAAGTTCTTGCGTTGCGGAGAGGCAGACGCCTCCGCTGGGCCAGATAGGCTTCGACAGATGTATGTCGACCACCTGCAATTGACCGATTTTCGGTCCTATGAGTCGGTCGATCTATCGCTCGAATCAGGAGTGACGACTTTCGTCGGGGCCAACGGCCAGGGAAAGACCAACCTGGTCGAGGCGATCGAATATCTCTCCACGATGAGCTCGCATCGCGTAGCTGCGGAGGTGCCTTTGGTGCGGTCAGGCGCTGACCGCGCAGTGGTACGGGCCAGGGTGCAAGCCGGGCTCGACGATCCGCGGCAGTTGACGCTTGAGCTCGAGATCAATCCCGGGAAGGCCAACCGCGCCAAGCTCAACCGTTCCCCACTACGTCAGGCCCGCGAGATCATCGGAGTACTCCGGACTGTGGTGTTCTCGCCGGTGGACATCGCGATCGTCAAGGGCGATCCCAGCGAACGTCGGCGCTTCATCGATGACCTCATCGTTGCGCGCTGGCCGCGGCTGGCCGGTGTACGCGCGAACTACGAGCGGGTACTGCGGCAACGCCACACGCTGCTCAAATCCCTCAGTGGTCGGCTTCGGGGTGGCCCACCGCCAGCCGATGCCGAAGCCACGCTCGATGTCTGGGACACCCACCTTGCACAGGCCGGCGGTGAGCTTCTCGAGGCGCGGCTAACGACGCTTGCGGACCTGGCGCCGCACGTCAGCAAGGCGTACGCCGACATCGCGCCGACTAACAACGACGCTGCGGCGGAGTACAAGTGCTCGGTGGACCTAACGGCCGTTCGACTGGCTCAGGGCGCATCGGGTGAGGCTGAGGCGCTGCAAGCATCTGAGGGCCCATCGGAGCGAGCCGCCTTGACTGACATCTTGGTCAAGGCGATGGCTGAGCGGCGGGCTGAGGAGATTCAGCGCGGGGCCTCCCTGGTGGGCCCACACCGCGACGACATCACGCTCTCCTTGGGGATGCTGCCCGCGAAGGGCTATGCCAGTCATGGTGAATCATGGTCATTCGCCCTGGCCCTCCGGCTGGGCAGCTTTCATCTGCTTCGGGCTGATGGAGTAGAGCCGGTGCTTGTGCTCGATGACGTGTTCGCGGAACTAGATTCCATCCGGCGGGAGCGCCTGGCTTCGGGAGTACGGGTGGCTGAGCAGGTCCTGGTCACCGCCGCCGTCGGAGCGGACGTTCCCGAGCTGCTGGCAGGTCGCCGCTTCCGGGTGGCTGATGGTGATGTGACGCCCGATGTCTGAGGAGCAGAAACAGGGCACACCCGGCGACCAGCCGCAGCACGACCCAACAGGCCTTGAACTCGCGCAGACGACTGCGCACTCGCTCGGTGCTCAGGCGCGACGCCGGCGGCGCGGCAAGTCGGCTCCCTACGTTGGGCCCCAGGTGTCTGGAGCGCGAGCCGACGATCGTGATCCGAAGCCGCTCTCGGATGCGGTCGAGCGGCTGGTGGAGAGCAAGGGCTGGACCACCGAAATCAATGTCCATACCCTGCTGGCACGGTGGGGGCTGCTGGTCGGTGCCACCAACGCAGCACACTCGCATCCTGAGGGGTATGCGGACACCGTCTTGACAGTTCGCGCCGACTCCACCGCCTGGGCCACCCAGCTGCGTTACCTAGCACCCCGGCTCGTGGCCATGCTGAACGAGGCGCTAGGAGATGGCACGATCACCCGGATCAAGGTTCTTGGGCCCGACGCTCCGTCCTGGAAGAAGGGCCTCCGCTCGGTCCGTGACGGCCAGGGCCCTCGCGACACCTACGGCTGAGCTGTGCGCGCGTAGCTGGCGGCCGTACGCGCAAAACTGCTGGCAAGTTGCGCTTTTCCGAAACCTGCAACCTGCCAGCACTTTCTCCAAACTGTTTAGGATGCTCGGGTGCTGTGGACCGACCTCAGGATCCTGATCGTCGACACCGGGCGCGTCTGGTGGCGTCTGCTGCCCCTGATCATGGGCGTCTACCTGCTTGGTTGGCTGGGCTCTGAGCTCACGTTGAGGGTTGCGGTGATTGCCGGCGACATCAGCCCGTGGCTGGCTTTGGTGCTGTTCGCTTTCAATTTCGTCTGCGTGCTCGCTGCAGCAATCGTGATTTTGAGTCTTGCTGGTCGTGAGTTAGGCATCCGGGGACTGCTGCCGGCTGACGAGCGCGAGATCGACGACCGTGACACCAGCCTCAGCAGGCTGCTCGGCATCACCCTGCTGCCATTCCTCGGCATGTACGCCGCGTTCGGCCAGGTTGCGGACGCTGCGAACCGGTTGGTCACTCAGCAGTGGATCCGCTACGGCTTCCTGAGCGATCAGAAGACCGTGCTGGGTGCCCTGTACGACCTGGCAACCCAACATCTTGCCTGGCTGGTCGCCCTCCTCCTTGGCATCTATGTGTTACGCCGGGTGCTCGATTTCGTGGCTGAGCGCACCGGCCTGCGCATCCTCGGTCTCGTCGTAGTGCTGATCGAGTCCTTCTTCATGCTTTTGGTGATCGTGGGCGGCATCCGGGTCCTGCAAACTTTCCTGGTGTGGCTGAGCAACCGCGCGGTGCTGCAGTGGATCGCCGCGATCAAGAACGCGCTGGCCGATTTCTTCGCGATCTTCAAGATCGACTTGCCGGAGATATTGACCCGGACCTGGACGTTCATCGCCGACACGATCTGGCCAGTACTCGTCGATGTCGTCGCCCAGCCGATGTTGTGGCTAGCCGTCGCAGCGCTGGTCTTCGGATCCAGGGTGCTGTCCCTCGCCGAGCTCTGGCGCAAGGGTCAGCCGTACGCTGCACGCATTCCCGGCGCATCCGCGTTCGCCCGCTACCGCGAGAAGCGGGCCTTCCGACGCCTCGGACCACCGCCCAAGGGTGTTCGCCTGGCAGCGGCGCGCGTCCAGGAGGCCTTCTTCGGCGACATCGATGACAAGTACCTGCCGACGTTGCATGCCCTGCGGCTGGTCCTACGGGCGGGGCCGCTCTTCCTCGGCTCGTACATCTTTGTCTACAACCTGGTGATCATCGCCGGCAACTACCTCGAAATCCTGATCAACTGGCTGGTCGGCGGGCATGAGGCGCAGTTCTGGGTGCGCTGGGAACCGGTCTTCGCTCTAGCCCAGGACGCTCTGGTCGAACCGGTCCGGCTGTGCCTTCTCGCCGTAGCATTCCGGCGCTGTCTTGAGTTGTTTGGGCAGCGGTCCGCGGCCTCCGCAACTATTCCAGCGGCACATCCCGCAGTGCCCGCCATGGCAACCGCGGAGGCCCGCTCGTGACAATCGCTCGGTCCAAGATGCTAGGCGCGCTAGCCGCCATAACGCTGGTGGCAGTATCGGCCGTCGGTCTCCGGGTCAGCGACCCCGACGAGAAGAAGTTTGAGGTGATCAACGGCGTCATCGGGAAACCGGTCAAGGTCAACGATGGCGAGGTCACGGTCACCCAGGTGAAGGTCGGCACGATCCTCAAACAGTATGGCGAGATCCAAGACAGCACCGACGGAATGTTTGTGGCCGTCAGCGTGACCGGAGCGGCCGTTGGTCCGAAACGATTGGAACTCAATGCAGCCCGGCTGCTCAGTGGCGACGTCCGCTACGAGGGCTACCAGCTCAGCGCCGGTGTCAACTCAGACCCCGGTTTCCAGACCTCGGTTGACGGTCTCTTCGAGGTGGACCCGGCCCAGATCGACGATCTCACCCTAGAGATGGGGTCGAACGAGATCCTTCACGGCTACCAGCAGCGCGTACGCATCAAGCTCGGCGTTACGCGTGCCAACGCCGAGGAGTGGCGTGCGGTTGCCGAGGGTGTCATCGAACCCGCCACGATGACCACGAGGGCTATCCCATGAGAGTCCTGCCGTTGCGGCCCATTCTGTTTGCCCTCGCGGCATTCGCGGCGGTGTTGATCTATCTGATCTGGTGGGTGAGCTACGCCGGCATTCACTACATCCCGCGCTATAGCCTGCGGCCACCCGGTGCCAGCGGCGAGGTTCAGGGGACCTCCGTACGCCTACTGTCGATGATCCGGTCCGACCAGCTGGCCCCTGTCGAGGGAGGCCAGCCGGGCATCCCTGAGCCGGGCGCGGTGTGGATCGTCGCGGAGCTGGAGGCGGTGCGGCATGACCCGACGAAGGAGTTCTTGTGTGGGACTGAGCTGATCGGCCCGGAGCAGCGGCTGTGGTCCACGGCTTCGGTGCGGGTGACGCGTTCGACGCCGTCCTGCCCGCTCGATTTGTCAGTCGGGCAGCCTGTGCGGTTCGAGTCCATCTTCATGGTGCCAGCCCGTTACGTGGATCAACTCTCCGGCATCGCGCTCAGAGACGACTCCACGGCCGCGCGTACACCGGTGATCAGGCCCTCATTCTGAGCTGCTCGCGCAATCGCGCGGCTAGTCCGCCGCCGTCGTCGTCACTCGCAGAGGAAGAACGCCTCTGCTCGCTCCTCGTATATTGCTCGCTCCGCTCGCTGAGGCTGGCGCTTGGTAGCCGCTGCCTTCCTCACTCGCTCGCAGACGAAAGAACGTGTCTGCTGGCTCGCTCGTCCAGAACAGCGGCGCGCCAGCCTGGCTCCGTGCGGCGGCGCGCGATTTTCCGACGCTCGCAGCTGGGAATCAGGGCGTCAAACTATTTCCCCGGCAACACTCGGACTGGAAGATAGAACTGGCGGGCGTAGGTGGCGTTGTGCCATCCCTTTTCCTCGCTGGCGAGGTAGTGCTTCCCGTAGATGAGGTCGAAGACGACAAATCGGATGGTCGGCCCCGGCCGGTACGTGTCCTTGTACCTGAACACAACCGCGTACGGGCTCAGTGGCAGACCCGGCGTGAATCGGTGTCGGTCGAAGCCGCGGCTCTCACCCATGCGCACGCTGTCCGGCATCGAGATCTCCTGGCTCAGGTCGTCCTTGCTTGCGAACATCCCGCTGCCGCCCATGTAGTTCGGACTGATCGACTCCGTGCCTGTGGTCCGGCCCTCGCCGAGCATGACGATCTCCCAGTAGAAGGTGTTGTCGTAGTTCCTCTTATGTTGCGCAGTCGCCTCGGTGAAGCGGAACTCATACGGGCCCGTCGTAAACAAGGTGCCGGGAGGCGTCGTTCGGAAGAGGTCGGTGCGTTGCTTGAAGCCCCCGAATCCCCAGATTGCAGCCACCAGCAGCACCAGCACGAGCAGGATCGAGCCGTACACCAGCGCCGCGGAAATGGTCTTGGGGCCCGGGGTGTCGGAGCCGCTCGGATGGCCGCTGGGCGGCGGCCAGGTGGGATCGACGGTGCCCGGATCGAGACCGGCAGCGTTCTGGGCGGTCTGCACCGGCTCAGTGTAGGCAGTTCCAGGGGCGTGAGCGTCGGAAAATCGCGCGCCGCCGCACGGAGGAGGAGCGAGCGGAGGCGTTCTTTCCTCTGCGAGCGACGACGACGGCGGCGGATCCAAAGCGCGATGCGCGAACGCCCCAGAGAGGGGGCGGATTGTGGTTCCCGGACGCTGATCCGGTGATCGAAACATGATTCTCTCCGAGGGCTCACGGCGCCCTCAGGATGTACGGCCGCGTACAGGGAGTCCTCGGGTCGCTCACACAGCCGCAAACTGGCCATCCAGACCTTGCCAGGCGCATTTTTGTGGTGCCGGAGGTCCGCTCGGACGCCCGCTGGGCACACCCGCGCGCTAAACTAAATGAGGTTACAAGCACGGCTCGAGTGGCTCGTACGCCCGCCGAGAAAGGGCCATCGAATCCGTCAACGTGACCATCAAGAATTCCAAAACCTTCAACCTTGGCGTGCCGCCTGCGTCACCTGTTCACGAGGTGAGGTCCGGGCGGCGCACGTCTGACAGGAGTCCCGCGCCGGTGCAGCATTTCGACCAGCCCGACGACGTCAACCCGACCCAACCCGACCCCGTCACGATGAACTCGACGCCGCATCCGACGGCACAAGGTGTCCTCAACCACATCGAGCCGGGGGCGTACGACTCGGAGTCGATCACCGTCCTCGAGGGCTTGGAAGCCGTCCGGAAGCGACCGGGCATGTACATCGGCTCGACGGGGGAGCGCGGCCTGCACCACCTGGTCTATGAGGTGGTGGACAACGCAGTGGATGAGGCTCTGGCCGGATACTGCGACATGATCATCGTCCGCATTCTGCCTGAAGGCGGGATTCAGGTGATCGACAACGGTCGCGGCATTCCGGTCAAGGACCACCCGAAGGAGAAGATCCCGGCCATCACGCTGGCTCTCACGCTGCTGCATGCCGGCGGCAAGTTCGGGGATGGCGGCTACAAGGTCTCGGGCGGCCTGCACGGTGTCGGGGTATCGGTGGTCAACGCGTTGTCGACCCACCTGGTCGCGGAGGTGAAGCGCGACGGCTACCGGTGGACGCAAAGCTTCTCCCTCGGCGAGCCGGACGGGCCGCTGGAACGATTGGAGCCGAGCAAGGATACGGGCACCACCGTCACCTTCTACCCCAGTACTGACATCTTCGAGACCACCAACTACTCCTACGACACCCTTGCGGCGCGGTTCCGGGAGATGGCATTCCTCAACAAGGGCCTGACCATCACCATCGTCGACGAGCGTCCTGACCATAAGGATGACGATGGCAACGCGTACGCCGACACCTTCCGCTACGACGAAGGGCTGATCGACTACGTCCGGTACCTGACCGGCAGCAAGGAGCCGGTGCACTCCTCGGTGATCGCGTTCGAGGTCGACCGGCACGACCGGGGGATCAGCCTCGAGGTTGCCATGCAGTGGAACCACTCCTACACCGAGTCGGTGCACACCTTTGCCAACACCATCAACACCCACGAGGGTGGCACCCATGAGGAAGGCTTCCGCGCCGCGCTCACCAACACCGCCAACAAGTGGGGTGAGAACTGGGGATTGATTAAGAAGCCAGAGGACCGACTGTCCGGGGACGACATCCGGGAGGGCCTCACCGCGATCATCTCGGTGAAGCTGGCCGAACCACAGTTCGAGGGCCAGACCAAGACCAAGCTCGGCAACACCGAGGCGCGGTCCTTCGTCCAGCAGGTGGTGAATGCCCAACTCGGCGATTGGTTCGAGCAGAACCCCGGCGAGGGAAAGCTGATCATCCGCAAGGGTCAGGCGGCTGCGATCGCGCGCATGGCCGCCAGGAAGGCCCGCGACGCGGCCCGTGATCGCAAGGGTTTGCTGGGCCGCAGTGGGCTGCCCGGGAAGTTGGCGGACTGCCAGTCGACCGACCCGGAGGAGTGCGAGGTCTTCATCGTCGAGGGCGACTCCGCCGGCGGGTCGGCCAAGGGCGGTCGCGATCCGCGGATCCAAGCGATCCTGCCGATCCGCGGCAAGATCCTCAACGTTGAGAAGGCACGGATCGATCGGATCCTGCAGAACACCGAGGTGCAAGCGATCATCTCAGCGCTCGGCACCGGGGTCCATGAGGACTTCGACATCGCCAAGCTGCGGTACCACAAGATCATCATGATGGCCGACGCCGACGTGGACGGCGCGCACATCCGTACGCTGCTGCTGACGTTGATGTTCCGCTTCATGCGGCCGTTGATCGAGGCCGGGCACGTGTTCCTTGCCCAACCACCGCTGTTCCGGCTCGGCTGGAGCAATGCGCCACACGAGCTGGCGTACACCGATGCCGAGCGGGACGCGCTGCTCCGGGTGGGAGCCGAGGAGGGCAAGCGGTTGCCGAAGGAGAACGCGATCCAGCGCTACAAGGGTCTCGGCGAGATGAACCCTGATCAGCTGTGGGACACAACCATGGACCCGAACAACCGCATCCTGCTGCAGGTGACCCTCGACGACGCCGCCCAGGCCGACGAAATGTTCTCGATCTTGATGGGAGAGGACGTCGAGCAAAGACGCACTTTCATTCAACGCAACGCCAAAGACGTCCGCTTCCTCGACATCTAACTCAGCGACCTCTCAGAACTCCCACGCCACATTGGTGCTGAGCTTCTGAAAGGCTGAAGAGGAGAAACCCGTAATTCATGACTGACATACCTCAGGAGCCGAGCAGCGACCGGCGCGAGCTGGTCGATCTGCAAGACGAGATCCAGAAGTCCTACCTCGATTACGC
>DATLPF010000081.1:0-5595 GCA_035535875.1 Propionibacteriaceae bacterium | reverse complement strand
GGCGTACCTGCCCGCCAAGGGCGACCCCGATGGCGTCTACTTCCTCAAGTGGAAGATCCAGGTTCCGAGCCAGCAGGTTGCCGGTGCCGGCTGGTATCAGTCCCATCGGAATCCCGCTGTGGGCCAGACCGTCGGCCACGTAGCGGATGGTGCCGTCCCCGCCAGCACCAATGACAAGGTCAACTTGTTCTGCGACGGCCTGCCGGGTCATGGCGCGGCCCGGATCCTCGGCCGAAGTCTCCAGCCACAGCGTGTCCCCCCAGCCCCCTCTTCGGAGGCTGTCCTCCATTAGGGCGCGAAACTTGTCGCTGACCTTGGTCGGGTTATAGATGACCGCGCAGCGGCGGCTTTGGCTTGCCTGTTCAACAGATGTCACGTGGGAGTCCTAGATCGTAAATGAGATGTCACCCGCAGCCGTCACCCGCTCCAGACGTAGGCGCTGTATCGGGCTGGTATGCGCGTTGGCAACGATGTCCGAGTGGTGGCAACGAAACGGAAAGAAGGTGCCTGCGGGTCCTCGCCGGGTCGGCTGAGTTGTCGGCGCCGTGTCATCTGGCCTCATTCTCCGTTCCGACCGGCAGGTCGCCGGTCTGGATGACGGTTTGTGCGATTGTTCGTAGCTTCACGTGGGTGATGATCAGCGACGGCAACGAGGCCGCGCAACACCCGGAGCCATTCACGTGGTCCGACTTCTTCCCGCAATTCTTTCCTCCAACTTCGAGAACTGGCAGTCAAGTTTTGCAACTCGTCTGGCAAAGGGCCGGGTTGGGATTGTTCTGCTTTTGGGGGTCCTCTCTTCAGGGAGAATGACGACCGACTTGAAGCGCGCCCGCCTCCTGTCCGAACAGGGATCGACCCAGCCCAGTTCGACTCTATCGGGAGGAAGAAGAAGCCCAGGAGTGAGGCCTAAACAGCCAAACCAACGCTCAGCGCCTAACCGGCAGCATCCGCGGCCAAGTGGTCACGCCTAGCCCCGAACACCACCAGCCTCTTCGGGACACCATGCTTGCGCCTGCATAATGCGACGCACATCACACAGCACAGCAAGAAAAAAGGCCTAAAAGGGCGGTATTCGGAATAACCCGGGTATTAATCAGTTGTAACCCCCGGGACGCGCCGAAGCGTCCGACCCAATTTAGTTGGATCCCCTGGACCGTGGAAGTATCCGAGCCAATTTAGTTGGAATCCGTGGGACGCGCCGAAGCGTCCGAGGCAAAGACAACCTCCATAAGGAGAAGTATGACCACCAGCACGACCGACCATAATCCCGTGACCAGCGACAGCCGCGCTGTCGCATCCCGAGATGGCGACCGCCGTCTCGCCAGGGAGACCAAGCCCTCGTTCAAAACCACCGAACTGATCGTCTACGTACTGTCGGTCCTCGGTGTCCTGATCGCCTCTTTGGTGGTCGATGTCAACGAGGACGGTCAACGGTTCAGCGCCTACCAGGGCTGGTTCCTGGTCACCTTGTTGACGATCGGTTACCTGATCAGCCGTGGTCTGGCGAAGTCCGGCAGCCGCGATGACACTCGCTAAACCGTAGCGTTTGCCAAGTACCCGCTCACTCATCTAGTGGCGCTCGTTCCTTAAAGACTGCGCCGCAACCCGGTGGTGCGCCCCTCGCGGAGTCCGCAAGGGGCGCACTGCTGTCACCGACGCTAGGACTGGCCCAGGTCGCGGCTCCCAGCCACAGTCCCATCCGGCGGCAGCGCGCCCGAACCCTACGGCGAATCCGGTTGTTGATGATCAGCTGGCAGACCGGCATATCAGGAAAAGTGTGGCGGACGTCGTTCAATGAATCTTGAACCGTTGTGCTAGGCGTGCAAGGCCGACGCCAGCATCGAGATTGGACTTGGGAGCTGGCGCCGGGCCGTCGGTCAGCCGGCCTTGAGCTGGAGTGAAAGCCTCAGCCGAATCACCGCAGGTCCGGGCCGACCCGCCGGGCCGCAGCCTCTGCCTGCTCCTTGCTGACCTCGATGATTCGCCCACAAGCGGTACAGCTGTCGAGGTATTTCGTACCGACCGAGAACAGCGGAATGAAGAAGAGTGAGAACTTGCGGGTCTGCTTGGTCAGCTGATGGGCGGCGTGGTTGTCGCAGGTCTCACATGTGAAGACCAGCGTCGACAGCAGGACCTCCGTTACACCGAAGCCGATGATCAACATCTCAGAGCATCCTCGTTCCTCATTTTCGCCCAACCTGGACCTGCGACACCTTCTGTAGCTAGCACTACCCATCCGGCCGGCGCCTGAACCGCTCCGCTATCGATGATCACAACCTGAATCAACGTCGGACTCGGGATCCCCCTCGACGCGCTGCCGCCGGTTGTCAACCGGCCGTACGACTGCACGAGCGGCCCGTAGAACCCACCCGGCGCACCGCACAGCCCGACGACTTGCGCCACCGCGGCTGTTGCGGCGGATCTCCCGGAGGAACGTGGTCAGGCTCCTCCTCCAGTACAGCGGTGCGGGCAGCAACAGAAGCACCACCGGCTCTAGTGGCCGGTCAGCTGGGAGTTCTCACCGAGCATTTGATCCAACGTGGCCGAAGGCGACCCGCCTTTGAATATCCGCCAGCGGAACCCTCAGCGAGACGTCCTAGGTAAGGCGCCCTGAGGCTGATCGGATTACCACACGTCGCGGATCTCGCCATAGGCAAGAGCCTGCGCGATGGCGTCGAGTTGCCCACGTTCGCGGCGGCCTGAGCCCGCCGTCATCGCATGAATACGCCACAGGGTCCCGGACCGTCGAATGCGACAACTCGCCGGCCTGGTGCTCGTCGACCAGCCGGGCCAGCACCCCGCGGGCCGTCTGACGCTGCTTACGCGGCGGTCAGATCCTCCGGCAGCATCGCCTCGATCACCGGCTTGAACGGGTCCAGCACCGGTGCCGCGCGACCGAGATCTTAGCTAAGCCAAGAGGTCCTCAGCCTTTGAGGACGTGCCAGATGATCACCGCTCCGCCCAGGAAGCAGGCGCCGATCGAGATCCGCTGGGTGGCCGTCTGGATCCTGCGTCGGGTCTCCGGTCCGAGCCGAGAGTGCTCCGGGGCGACAGCTCTGAGCCCGACGGGGAGCCAGACAGGCGCCGCCACAACAACTACCACCAAGACCAGCAGCAGACCCCGTGCCCACCACGGGGTTGCGACGGTTCCGATGCGCTGGGCAACGCTCAGATAGAGCGGCAGACTCGTAAAGTTGGTGAGCATTCCCAGCAGCCCGGCGGCGAACAGCGCGCGAGCACCTGTCGGCAGCGCGCCATCTTTGTTCCCACTCGACGCGCCAGCAGCAGTTCGATCCCTGCGGCTCCGCACGACTTGCCAGGCACCATACGCGGTCAGCACCAGCGCGAGCGCCAAGTCGACGCCACGGGAGGCTAGATCGGCAGCGACCAGCTGCGTCGTCGTTGCACCCATCAGACCCATTGTCGGGATGCCCAAAGCGACAAGGCAGAGAGCAGCCCCGCCGGCAAAGCAGAGGCCTGCGGAGATGCCCGCGGCCTGGACGACCCGTGAGGCGTTGAGAAACAGCACGGGGCTCACGGCCGCAATCAGCACGAGCGGCAGGCTGTGTGCCAAGAAGGTCGCTACGGTCACGGGAGAATCGTAGAGACGAACTGGCGATGGCCATCCGTCGCCCGATGTGGTGGCATGTCGGATGCGGACGGCTACGCGGACGTCTGATGGGGAAAGGTGTGGCCGACCAGGAGGATCCGACCGCTGATCATATTCAGCACGCGGGCCGCATACGCGGTCGGAGCCCACGCTGCGCAAGCGGGTTGGCCGATGCCAGCACCGGATAACCGCTGGTCCTGGAGCTTGCGCAAGCCCAAGGTGTCGGCTAAGGCTCCGTGCACCAGGACGACGGTGGGCTTGCCCGACTTGGTGTCAGCGGCCGACGCGGCCGACGTCGAGGCGGCGGCGCCTTTGTGCAGGCTCCGGCAAGAGGGCGCCGAGCAGGCGCGGGTTCCGGCGGAGCACGGCGACCAGCCGCTGAAGCGTCATGGGTTCTCCTTCCGAGGTGGCCAGTCCCGGCAACCATCGGGTGGCCGCACTGTGATTCGAATCCCCGGGTCCACGTCGTCTGTGGGCGCTCGTTGGCCACGGCAGTAGGACGCAGGCCGTTCCCCACGACCAGGTCCGGCGAGTAGTCTTGTGGACCCGCGGTGGACGGCTGGAGGCGTCGCGTCGACCTGCGGGGCCGGGAAGCCGAGCAGCCAGCGCGCGCATGGCATCACCGACACATACAAGGAGCAGCTCGGCGCCGACCTGTTCGCCCTTACTCGAGCAGCACGGAGAGAACCGATGAACCCCGACACCATCGTCCTGATCCACGGCTTCTGGGTGACCCCGCGCAGCTGGGAGCAGTGGAAGGCCCACTACGAGCAGCAGGGCTACCGCGTGCTCACCCCGGCCTACCCGGGCTTCGAGGTCGAGGTCGAGGCTCTCAACGCCGACCCGACCCCGATCGAGAACCTGAGCGTGCCCGCCGTCATCGACCACCTCACCGACGTGATCGGCGGGCTGGAGCGGCCGCCGATCCTGATGGGCCACTCCGCCGGCGGGGTGTTCACCCAGCTCATGCTGGATCGTGGCTACGGCGCAGTGGGCGTGGCGATCAACTCGGCTCCCACCGAGGGCGTGCCCGTCGTGCCGCTGTCGCAGCTTAAGTCGACCTTCCCGGTGCTTCGAACGGTCGGGCGCAAGAAGGCTGCCGGCTTCACCCTCGAGCAGTGGCGCTACGCGTTCACCAACACCTTCACCGAGGAGGAATCCAGGGCGCTGTACCAGCGCTACCACATCCCGGCGTCGGTGCGGGTGCTGTGGGGCAGTGCACTGGCCACCCTGGAGCCTGGCCACCAGGACACCTTCGTCAACTACGACAACGACGACCGGCCGCCACTGCTGTTCATCTCTGGCGGCGAGGACCACCTCATGCCCCCCAGTGTCCAGCGCTCGAACGCCAAGCATTACAAGTCCAACACCATGACTGAGGTCAAGGAGTACCCCGGCTACGCCCACCTGCTGCCCGCCCAGAAGGGCTGGGAGCAGATCGCCGACGACGCCTTGTCCTGGGCCGTGGCGCACGCGCGGTGACAGGCATGCCTCCGAACCTGATCACCCACATCGGCGGGTCGAGAGAATCGGTCATTGACACTCGACCGGTAGCCGGGCGATTTTGAACACCGCAGTGACCGAAGATGAGTTGATCATCGTCAACCCGTGCCGGATCAAGGGCGCCGGCGAGGAACGAGCCGGCATCGCGGAAACTTCAATCCCGCAGTCGGCTGGCGGCAGGCCCGCGAGCAGATCGGGGTCCCTAAGCTCCACCTCCACGACCTGCGGCACACCGGCAACACGCTGCGCTCAGTCGGGCGCCAGCCTGCGTGACCTGATGACTCGTATGGGACACGACTCACTCACCCGCTGCTGCCCTGATCTATCAGCACAGCAGCCGGGTGGCCGACGAGGCGATCGCGGCAGCCGTCGACGCCCGGCTCACGGAGCGCAAATCGCGGCCGGCCCCGAAGGTTGTGGGGCCCCGCGGAGGGCCCGATCGAGCCGCAGTTGAACGCCGTTGAGCCGGGACGTTCGCGAAA
>DATLPF010000080.1:0-3617 GCA_035535875.1 Propionibacteriaceae bacterium | reverse complement strand
GCCGATGATCGCGATCGGCAGGTCACGCTTGGGGTTCTTGGCCTCCTCGCTTCCAGTGGCCACGGCGTCGAAGCCGATGTAGGCGAAGAAGATCAGGGCCGCTGCAGTGAGCACTCCGCCAGAGCCCTGCGGCGCGAACGGCTGAAGGTTATCGGCGTTGAATGCGGTGAACGCAAGGCCGATGAACATGGCCAGCACGGCGAGCTTGATGAACACCATGACGGTGTTCAAGTTGGCGGTCTCCTTGACTCCGCGCATCAGCAACAGCGTGATGAGCAACACGATCACGACCGCGGGGATGTTGATGCCGCCCTCGTCAAGGGAGGTCGTGAACCTCTCCGGCAGCGCGACGCCGAAGGCGGTTTCCAGGAAGGCGTTGAAGTTGGCGCCCCAACCGACGGCGATCGCCGCCACGGACACGCCGTACTCGAGGATCAGGTCCCACCCGATGACCCACGCCACAACCTCGCCGAGCGTGGCATAGGCGTAGGTGTACGCGCTACCCGACACTGGGATCGATGACGCTAGCTCCGCGTACGACAGCGCGGAGAAGAGGCAGACGAGTGCCGCCAGCGCAAAGGACAAGATCACTGCCGGGCCAGCCGCGGCAAGCCCTTCGCCCACAACGACGAAGATGCCCGTGCCGACGATAGCGCCGACCCCGAGAGCAGTAAGGGAAAGCGGTCCCACTGCTCGCTTGAGCTCGTGACCGCTCTCGTGCGTCTCCTCGACCAGGGACGAGACGGGACGGATGTGGAACAGGTGTGCCTTGGTGTAGCGGACCATCATGTCCTCCACTGATCGGCTCTTCTTTGCATGCTAAACCCGGTGCCGGGGCGTGGGAAGGGATGCCGCTCCCGCTACCCATCCCTTCAGGGACTGTCGGTGGCTGTTGCGATGCTGGCCATTTATGATGACGCAGTACTACACGGCCAGCAGCATCGACGGCTTCAGCGCGGACTCGGAGAACTCACTCAGCTGGCTCTTCCAGTTCAGCGAGCCGAGCGGGATGGAGGATGAGTATCCGCGGTTCATTGCCGAGTTGGCGCGATGGCGATGGGCTCCACGACGTACGAGTGGATCGCCCAGCACACCGGCTTTCTGACTGAGCCGAGCAAGGGGTGTGCCTGATGTTCTCGCTGGCCGAGAAGGGCAAGCGCACCCAGGACGCCCTGTCGTACAACACGCTCACCACGATGCTGACCCCCACCACAAAGCGTTACGACCTCACTGGAGGAATCATTGACAGTTGTACAGCAGCCTGGTCGGCATCTTCTGCCGCTCGCTTCGTTCCACAACAGGGGCGATGGCTGAACGACGGAGCTGTGGGCGTCCGCCCGCGCTAGCCGAATGACGGGTTGCTTACCAATCTGCTTACCAATCGGTCCGTTTCCCGCGGGACAGAGGCGCACATTGGCGACCGTTCGCCACGCTCACGACCCGGTATTCGAAGCAGCGGGTTGTCGATGGCATGGAAGAGGTCAGGGGTTCGAGTCCCCTAAGCTCCACTCACGATTTCCCCTGGTCAGGCGCCAAGCGCATCAATGTCATTTCAGCGCTCCGTTTGGTTCTCACTGGAGGCGGGGGGCAGAGTGGGGGGCTCGCTGGCCGCGCGGTGGGCATTGAAGAGGTCATCCATCGCCTTCGCGCCGTGTCTTAGCACCGGGCGCAATTCCTTGCGATACAGCTTTTCCGTTGTGCGGGTGTTCGCGTGGCCGACGAGATGCGCGATGTCTTCGATCGGGATCCCTGCGCTCGACAGCAGCGAGACGAAACTGTGCCGCAGTTCTCGTGGTGTCCAGTCCTCCCCTTGGAGCCCAGCGTCCTCGGCCATTTGGCGGAAGGCACGCCGAACGTTGGCCGCGTCTGCGCCGACGGGCGTGACGGAGACCTTGCTCATCGGCCCGTCGCCGATCATCACAGAGGCGGATACTGACGACCTCGCGAGCTTGACGGCGGCAGCCATCAAGGACGTCCTCGGCTGATGCATCACGTCAGCGGCCATGTATCAAATCGCCAGGTCATCTCCTCCTAGTGGAAGTGACGGTGAAGTGGAGGCTTGCACACGCTTCGTCGTCGCCGGTTGGGAGACACCGACGCGCCGCACGGGAAGGTCAGCCAAGGTTCGCAGGATGGGCTAGCTTTCTTCAGCCCCGGCGGCGGGTCGCCCAGCGCTCTGTTCGCCGCTCGAAAGGAACACGCGTGGGACGTTCAGCACTGAGCTTGCTCGCGAGTCTGTCCTGCGTCAGTGTGCTGGGCGCCGGTTGTGGGAGCATGCAGTCGCCCGGCAGCGATGCGTCCAGCGGCGTACCCAGCAACTCCATTCCGAGCGCATCCCCGATCAAGCCGAAGCCGGCAGCCGACTCCGACTTCGATCGGAAGAACTTCAACCACCCGCTCGAGATTACCAATCAGTACTTCCCGATGGCCCCGGGGACCCGGCTGCATTGGAAGGGTCACGCCTTCGACGAGGATGACGGCAGCCGAATTGAGCGGCAGATCGATTTCACAGTCAGTGACCTGACCAAGGTGATTGACGGAGTGCAGACCCGCGTGGCGTGGGACCGCGACTATAGCGATGGGGAGATGGAGGAGGTCGAGCTCACCTACTACGCTCAGGATGACTCTGGGACGGTCTGGTATTTCGGCGAGTACTCCGAGGAGCTCGACAACGGTAAGATCGACGATTCGCCGGCCTGGCTGGGTGGCCAGCAGAAGGCGCGGCCGGGCATCACCATGCAGGCCCAGCCCGCCACGGGCACCAAGGACTACGCCGAGGGCTGGGGTCCGGCGGTGGACTGGAATGACCGCGCCAAGGTCGATCAGGTGGGTATCTCGAACTGCGTACCAACAGGCTGCTACCACGACGTCGTGGTGATCGCCGAGTTCAACAACGATGAGCCCGGGAAGACTCAACTCAAGTACTACGCGCCAGGCGTCGGCGGTATCCGCACCGGCTGGCGCGGCAAGAACGAGAAAGAGCGCGAGGAGCTGGGGCTGACGTCGCAGGCCACGTTAAGTGACGCGGAACTGGCTAGCGTAGACAAGGCAATGTTGGCTGAGGAGAAGCGGGCCTATTCGCGGCGCCCGCAGGTGTTCGGGCCGACCGCGCACATGGAGAAGGGCTGAGCCGACCCTGGGCGCTGGAGCTACCGAGCCAGATTCGCTTGGCCGAGCTCCACTAACGACGTAGAGATGACCCGGCGCAGCAGCCCCCGGCTCGCACAAGTGTCGCTTTCGAGTCCGCCGGCAGCGGCTGGCCGGACAGCGGGCCGCCGGCCGACCAGCGGACCCCGTCCGGCGAGACGGCCGAGAGGAGCTGGAAGCCGCCGCCGGACCCGACCGCCCCAACCGCGACATACCCGTCCCCGAGCGGCGCAGTCCGACGCAGGCACTGGTGGAAGAGTCCGCCGAGGCTTCCTCGCTTGTGGTGGTTTGCCGCGGCCGAGGTTCGGTTCTAGCCACCCTGCTGGGTTCGGTATCTTTCGCCGTGGCGAGCAGCGCACCGTGCCCTGTGGTCGTGGTGAAGGACGGTCTTGCGGCCACGGTGGTCGGGCCCAAGAACCGTGTCGTCGTCGGGACGGACGGCTCGGAACGAGCAGCGTCTGCTGTGGCAT
>DATLPF010000079.1:0-2362 GCA_035535875.1 Propionibacteriaceae bacterium | reverse complement strand
TTTGTGCTCGAACGGGCGCCTATCGGACCACGCGGTAGTCGACGAGAAGGTGGCCACTAGGTGAGGCAGTGCTACGGATCGTCTCGAGCCGTATGGTCGGCAACCCGTCGAACAGTCGTTGCCCGCTCCCGACGATCGTCGGCGCAATGATGAGCCTGAGCTCGTCGACGACGTCGGCAGCAAGCAGCGTCCGAGTGACCGAAATGCTGCCGTGGACGCCGATATCGCCGCCCGGCCGACCCTTCAGGTGCCGCACGAAATCGACCAGCCCGCCGTCGATCGCGCGCGAGTTGGCCCACTCGCGTTCGAGCGGCGTCGACGTTGCGACGTACTTGGGAACGGCGTTGATGAAGGAGGCGAAAGGCTGGATCTCGCTGCCTGGCCAGAACTCAGCCCACTCGTCGTAGCTGCGGCGGCCGAGGATGACCGCGTCCTGGGTTGCAATGAGATTGGCGCCGCTGGCATCCGTTTCGTCGTCCCAAGCGGTGATAAACCGGTCGGGAGCCTCAGCCACTCCATCGAGAGACAAGAAGTGACCTGCGACGACCTTGCGCGGGGTCTGGCCGGTCTTCGTCTCGATGGTGTCGGGGTGGGCCTTCAACGACATGGTGGGGCTCCTTCGGAGGATGTCGGGCGGGTTGATGGTCTCCCCTACGTCGGACGTGGCACGTGTATTTCGACACCGATGCCGAGGAGCTTCTCGCGGGCGTTCAGGTCGGCTTGGTGGCAGGCCCACGTTGCCGGACGCACTCTCATGCCGCAATGCGCGCGCATCGCCCAAGCCATCCCGTAGAAGTAACCCTGAGCGGCACCTTCAGCGCTGTCCGTCTTGGGCAGGTGTGGCCTCAAGAATGCTGAACGGTGAGGCAGTTGGCGTGATCCTGAGGAGTGCCAGGCCTGCGCGATGGAGCAGTTCTCGATACTCCCGCTCGGTACGTTCCCGGCTGCCGGTGAAGACCAGCATCGTGGTGTCCAAGCGGGTGGCATCGGAACCGGCCCTGCCTTGGGGAATAACGACCTCGACGAGGAGGACTTTGCCAGCCGGCGCCATGGCTGTTCGGCAGTTGGTCAGGATTCTGGTCGCCGCTTCGTCGTCCCAGTCGTGCACGATCCACTTCAACAGGTAGGCGTCCCCGCCGGGTGGCACGGCTTCACGCGCGCTCCCCTATTCGTCAATGGCCGCAGCCAGCAAAAGCGAGTCATCTCCGGGCGTTTAACCATGCAGATGACGAGGTATAACCGCGCACGCAAGATGCGTAGATCATCGCACGCCTCACCAGCAGCCACAGGCACCAGGCTGGCGCAGCCGACGCCGTGGAGTGTCCATCCCGCAGTTGGCGCTCGACGCCTCCGGTGGCACGAGGACTACCTGCGAACCGCCCTGATCAGGACATCTGGTTCGAACGGTGGCCAGAACCATCGTCGCCGTCGGCAAGGCTGCCGCAGAGAACAGCGACCGGCGCCCGACACGCAACAGGTATCGGGTTGCCCGGCCGAGCCCAAGTATCAAGAAACTCATCCCGACCAAAGCGCTGATACTCAGCAATCGCTTGCGATGCTCTACGGCCCAGGGCGGCCGCGACCACGAGCAGCGACATCTCCGCGGCCGGATCACCGAGCGAAGGGTGTCGCGTGAGCGACTGCGGTCCGCGAAGCAACATCATCGAGCCGCAGTGTTGCGCGCCAGTTGGGCGGGCACCGTGCCACCGGCGCCGGTGTGGACGGGCGCGCAGTGTGGGACCGACGCGGCCAGCGCGAACAGGACCAGCAATGACTCGTAGAGGGCGCTCGCCCAAAGTCCGTGCACGGTGGTCAGCGAGAACGACGGACCACCGACGTCGGTTGCGACGACGAGCCAAGTGACGAGGCCCGCAAGGAACACGAGCCCCGACAGCCTCCGTGGCCAGGCAAGCCCGCGGCCAGACACGGCGTACCCACCGAGCATGGCGATCACCGGTACGCCGATCGCGCCGCCGCCGACGCCGTCCTCGAGGAGGCCGCCGATGTCGAGGGGGTTGCTGAACAGGATCGCGGCGAACAGCAGGGGCGCCAGTGCGAGCCAGCGCCAGCGTGGGCGTCCGCCGGTGCGTCGCAGGTGCTCCGCCCAGCCGAGCAACGCGCCGATTGCCGCGCCCGGGAGCAGTATGAACCCGAAGGTGTTGACCCATTGGACCTCGGAGTCGTCGCCGACCACTTGGGCCATGAACTCGCGAAGTGCGCACGCCCAGGCGAGTCCGCAGAGTGTGCCGAGGGCGATCCACCCGCGCGAACCGAGTGTTCTTCGCGTCGGCGGGTGGGGGAGCACCGAGGCCAGGCCGAACAACAGGACCAGGACGAAGCCGTAGAGGCTGACCCACGCGCC
>DATLPF010000078.1:0-6837 GCA_035535875.1 Propionibacteriaceae bacterium | reverse complement strand
CCGTCGGCGATGCCGCGTACGGCGGTGTCGGTGTCGGGACAGATCTCCATGATCACGCCGCCACGTTTTCCACGACCATCGCCAGTCCCTGACCGACGCCGATGCAGATCGCGGCCACGCCCCAACGCTCGCCGCGCTCCCGGAGCACGCCGGTCAAAGTGCCGAGGATCCGCCCGCCCGATGCCCCCAGTGGGTGCCCGATGGCGATGGCGCCGCCGCGGGTGTTGACGATGTCCGGGTCGACCTTCCAGGCGTCGAGGCAGGCCAGCGACTGTACGGCGAACGCCTCGTTGAGCTCGACTGCGCCGATGTCGGCCCACCCGATGCCGGCCGCCGCGAGCGCACGATTGGCCGCCTCGACCGGGGCGAAGCCGAAGTCCTCAGGTGCCAGAGCGTTGCTGCCGCGACCGGCGACGCGCGCTACCGGCTCCGCGCCGATCAGCTCGGCCGCGCGCTCCGATCCGAGCAGTACCGCCGAGGCCCCGTCGCTGAGTGGTGACGCATTGCCGGCCGTGATCGTCCCCTCGCGACGAAACGAGGGTTTCAACTGGGCCAAGGTCTCAGGAGTCGAGCCGGGCCGAATGCTCTCATCGCGCCTCAGATCCGAGCCGGGCACGGCGACGGCAAACTGGTCGTAGAAGCCGTCATTCCAGGCCCGGTCGGCCAGTCGATGGGAGCGTGCGGCGAACTCGTCCTGCCGCTCCCGCGACACCCCGAACTTCTCCTGCAACTGCTCGTTGGCCTCGCCCAACGAGACGGTCCATTCCTTCGGCATGGCCGGGTTGACCAGCCGCCAACCCAGCGTGGTCGAGACGAGCGTCTCGTTGCCCGACGGATACGCCTTGGCCGGCTTCAGCAGCACCCACGGCGCCCGAGTCATGGACTCCACACCCCCGGCGATCACGACGCCGGCGTCACCGGTCTCGATCATCCGCGACCCGGACATGGCAGCGTCCAGGCTCGATCCGCACAGCCGATTGACGGTGCTGCCCGGCACGCTTACCGGGATTCCGGCGAGCAGCGCGGCCATCCGGGCGACGTTGCGGTTCTCCTCGCCGGCGCCGTTGGCATTGCCCAGGATGACCTCGTCGATCCGCCCTGGTTCAAGGTCCGGCACCTTGGCTAGTAGGCCCTGCAGCGCCGAGGCGGCGAGGTCATCGGGCCGGACGTCGGCCAGGCCGCCGCCGTAGCGGCCGAACGGCGTACGGACGCATGTGTAGAGGAATGCAGCGGATGAGCCGGGCATCAGTTCTTCCTGTCAGTAGATCTGTCATTCGATTCAGACGGTCGCCCGCGTGCTGCATGATCAGGTCCGCGACCCGATCGGGCGCCTCGGCCGGGGCGAGATGGGCGACGCCGTCGAGCACTACGAGCCTCCCGGACTGGACGCCGCTGGCGATGTACTCAAGGACCGAGGGGTGAGAACGCTGTCGTAGTCCCCGGCCACGGCGAGTACGGGAGTCGCGATCTCGGCCAGGCGGCTCCCGACATCGAAAATCGCCAGCGCCTCGCGCGCCGCGGCGTAGCTGGCGGCGTCGGTAGCGGCGTCGGTAGCGGCTAAGTCGAGCCCGAATCCGGCAGTCCGGCTCGAACACCGGGAGCTGTCGTCTCAGGACGGTGGCACGCTCCGCCGATGATGCTCGGCCCAGTAGGCCGGCTCGGTGATCTCGTACGGATGACCCTCCCAGGCTCGCCACCATTCCAATGCGCCCGCGGGTAGCCGACCTGCAGGCACCTGGGCGACCAGGTCACGCAGCCGACGCTTCAGGACAGCAAGACCTGACAGCGCCCCGACGTGTACGCCATCGGCGCCGGTGGAGTTAGGTCCGAAGAGGCTGTTTTCCACACTCCAAATTCGATGTCGCATTTCGATGACGTCTCGAGTCAGCCGCTGCTGCTCCGGTGTGGCACCCTCACACGCCTCCGCAGCACGGACATATCCGTAGTCCCTCGAGATGGAAAGCAGCCCTGGGTCCGCACCGAACACACCGAGGAGGTTCACCTCAGGGGCGATGACGACAGCGCCGGCGGCTCGAGCGCGAGCCATGTCGTTGAGCAGGATCTCATCGGCCATGATTCCCGCTGTGCTGCGCAGCACGATCGAGAGCATGTCCTTGTCCGCATAGCTGGATTCTCGAGCCAAGCCCCTCGGCAATGAGATGACTGCGTAGCAGCGATCCACTCCTAGGTGAGTCATCGCGATCTGCACTGGAGCGTTCTCTCGCGTTCCGCCGTCGACATAGTGCTCATCCCCCAAGCGCACCGGCGGGAGAACGCCGGGAATCGCGCATGACGCGTGAACCGCGTCCACCACTGACAGCGGAGCATCTGTCCGAATTGGTCGGTTCTCCCGGTCCACCAAGCCGCCGGTTCCGGTGACGTAATGAAGCTCGCCGGACTCCAGGCCCACGACGGCGATGCGCAGCTGAGTACGAGACTGGGCGAGCCGTGTTGGGTCGAAAACGCCGGGATTGAGCAGCGCATCGAAGATCGGTCCGGGCCGAAACATCGAACGCTCTCGTCCCGCACCGCGCAGCATGTCGATGTCGGTGCCCGAGCGACGCATGGTCCAAATCATCGAGAGCGTGTCGAGCACGGGTGAGCGATCCCACCGTGGCAGTTTTATCGTGGGCCGACCAGCGGCTTCCTCCTCCTGCCCGTTCCTGTGTCGGGATCTGAGTCCGAGGGAGGGCAGTGTGATCGTCCGGGAATCATGCTGGCGTGGGTGCGCATTATGAGCCTTCTGCCAAGCGGGCATCAGCTTCTGCAGTTCGGCGTACCAGGCAAGCTCGGTGAGCATGTCCGAGTTCTGTCGCACCCCCTGGCTGAGCCGTTCGATGTCGGCCAAGATGCGACGCTGGCCGGCGTGATCGTGTGCCTGCGCCAGCAGCGCCGCCAGGATGGATCCTGCAGAGGTTCCGGTGATGACCGAGGGTGTAATCCCCACGGTGTCGTAGAGATAGCGCAGCGCCCCCAGCTGGAAATAGGCTCCGGACCTGCCCCCACTCAGCACCAATCCTTCTGTGGGCTGCGGCGGGCGGCGACGTAGTCGGGTCAGCCAGCCGCCCAGGGACGAAAGGCGACCTTTGGCGATTCCGGTCGAGCGCCGGCCGAGCCTCGCTGCGGACATCTCCTCAGCCTAGGCTGCGCTGGGGATCAGCCAGTCTTATGCGTGTGCCGGTCCGCTACCCGCATCGATCTGAGCAGTAGTCATTGCCCCTAGATCACGTTGACGGCCTCAGCGACCGGCGTGTCGCCGCCGATCAGATCCACCGTACGGCCGATCGTGCGCGGTGAGTCGAGCACCGCGACGAGGACCGCTGCGACGTCGTCGCGGCTGACTTGCCCGCTCGGCACGCTCTCGTCAAGCCTGACGCGGCCCGTGCCCGGGCCATTGGTGAGCCCGCCGGGGCGTACGACGGTCGCGTCGAGCCCACTCGCGCGCACCGCATCGTCGGCGCGGCCCTTCGCTCGAAGGTAGACACTGAATGTGTCGTCGCCGGGCGCATCAGCGTTCGCGCCCATGCTGCTGACGATCACGTAACGGCCAACCCCGGCCTGCTTCGCCGCCGCTATCAGCTTCACCGCGCCGCCATAGTCCATGGTGTCTTTGCGCTCCGGCCCGCTACCAGGACCCGCGCCGGCGGCAAAGACGACGGCATCGCACCCGGTGATCGCCTGTGCAACATCGTCCTCGCTGGCGTGCTCCAAATCGACCACCGCCGGCTCGGCGCCGGCGTGCCCTACCTCCTCCGCATGACTCGGATTGCGGATCAAGGCGACCACCTCGTCGCCGCGGTGGGACAGGACCTTCGCGAGGCGTAGGGCAATCTGACCGTGGCCTCCGGCAATGGCTACTCGCACGGCTTCAACCTAAACCCGTACGTGACGTGGCAGACGCTGGGTCGGCACATCCACAATCCAGGTCAGGCCCACAATGCAGGTCATGCTGGGCGCTTAACCCCGCCCTCGTCGACCCGGCGAGTCAGCCGAGGTCGTTCAACGCGGTGATCTCGTCAGGGTCGAGTCGCAGGCCGGCGGCGGCCACATTCTCTTCGAGGTGGTCGATCGAGCCGGTGCCGGGAATCGTGAGCATCGTGTCGGACCGGGCCAGCAGCCACGCCAACGCGATCTGGTGGACTGTTGCGTCATGGCGCTCAGCGGCCTCAGTGAGCCCCGGGAAGCGGTCGAGGTTCTGGATCGGCGCCCACGGCAGAAAGGTCATGTCCTCCTGCTCGCACAGGTCGACCAGCGTGTCCGACCTGCGGTCGCCCGGGTTGTAGCGGTTCTGAATCGACACAATCGCGGTCATCGCCTGCGCTCGACGCAGCTGATCTTCGTTGACGTTGGACAGCCCGATGTGCCGGATCTTGCCCTCCTCCTTCAGCGCGACCAGAGTGCCGATCGAGTCTTCGAGAGGCACGTTTGGGTCGGGCCGATGTAACTGATACAAGGCGATCTGGTCCAACCGCAGGCGTCGGAGACTGCCCTCGCACGCCTGCCGCAAATGCTCAGGTCTGCCGTCGGGATTCCACTGTCCAGGGCCGGGACGTACGAGTCCACCCTTGGTCGCAATGACCAGATCCTCCGGGTATGGATGGAGCGCCTCGGCGATGAGCTCCTCGCTCACGTCCGGGCCGTACGAATCCGCAGTGTCGATGAAGTTGACCCCGAGCTCGACAGCTCGGCGCAGCACAGCGCGGGCCTCGTTCCGGTCGGGCGGATCGCCCCAGATGCCTCGGCCGGTGACGCGCATTGCGCCGAAGCCGAGACGGTTGACCGTCAGGTCGCCACCGACGTCGAGCGTTCCGGCGTCCGCCGCCGTTGCTCCGTTGCTTGCTGGCATTTGGGAGCTCCTCTCACCGACCAGAACTCAGCGTGCCAGCCATCGCCGCGAGCGCCTACACCGGCCCCAGCAATAGCAACTGATGCAGTCACACCTGGCGGAGCAGGGTGCCAATTGCGGTGACGCCCTGCACGAGCCGATCGTCGGCGACCCCGGAGAAGCTCATTCGGGCATGCTGCGGTTGCTGATGGACGGGAAAGAACGTCGCTCCCGGAACGAAGGCCACTTTGGCCTCGGGCAGTAGTCGCTCAGCCATGAACGCGGCAGCGTCGAACCCGGTAGGAAACGTCAGCCAGGTGAACAGCCCGCCATCAGGCTCAGTCCACCTGACGTGATCAGGAAACGTCTCTGTCATCGTGGCCAGCATCAGGTCGCGCTTGTGCCGGTAGACCGGCACCGATCGGGCGATGTGGGCGTCTAGATCGAAGCGGGCTAGATAAGCCGAAGTCGCCGACATGTTGAGCGTGCTGCTTTGGGTGTCAGCGGCAAGTTTCAGCAAACTCAGCCGCTCCAGGATCCCCGGTTCCGCGGTGGCCCAGCCCAACCTCATGCCTGGAGCCAGGATCTTGGAGAAGCTGCCCAAATGCAGCACCCGGCCTTCGGTGTCCAGGCTCTTCAGGGTGGGCAGATGATCGCCCGAGTAGCGCAGCGGCCGGTAGGGACTGTCCTCAATAACCAATACGTCATGATCGTTCGCCAATTCGATCAGCCGGTGCCTACGCGCCAGGCTCAACGTTGTCCCGGTGGGGTTAGCGAAGTCCGGTACGACGTAGATCATCTTCGCGCGCTGCTCGGTCGCCAGGACCCGTGCTAAGTCGTCGGCGTCCATGCCGTCCTGGTCGCTGCGGACTGTGGCGTACGTCGGCTCGCAAGGATTGAATGCAATCAGCGCTCCCAGGAACGTCGGGTTCTCGGTGATCACGACATCGCCCGGGTCGATCATCATTCGCGCCGCGAGGTCCAGTCCTTGCTGGCCGCCCTGAATGATCAATACGTCTTCTGCGGTACAGGCGATGCCGTCTCGACAAAGCCGCTCGGCAACCTGCCCGCGGAGCAGCGCCAAGCCGACGGACGCCGTGTACTGCAGGGACTCGGCACGCGCTGGGACCAACAGCTCGGCAAACACCTCGGCGAGTTCAGCGACCGGAAACAGTGCTGGATCCGGATACCCACCACCGAAGCTGATGACGTCCGGATCTGCCCCCAGCCGGAGCAGCTCACGAATCGCGGACGGCTGGACCCGCTGCATCCGACGGGCGTACGACATGGTCACGAAGGATCCGCCTCCAGTTTGGTAGCAATGTCAACCCGGCTGGTTCGCTGCACCGGATGTGTCAGCGGCCAGCCGATCCGTTGGATGCAGCCTGTCGAGCCGGTCGAGCAACCAGTCGAACCAGGCGATGGTCTCGCGGACGCGCATGATGCCGTAGCGCAGGGTGGCGTACTCGTCGAAAACATAGGACGTCGGATCGTCAACCGCGTCGGCCTCGAGAAGGAAGGCTGCCTCCTCCATGGCATATGTTGCGAGCCTCGACTCATACTCCTCCCGCTGGGTCAGGAGAAACGCCCGTGAGCGCTCCGGAGACAACAGCCAAAGCCCTCGGACACGCAGCATCAACTCCGAGCGTGCGATCTCGGTCAGTGGTGAGTCGGGCCAGGTCGTAGCCGGTCCGTGGTTGTGTGGCGAGCAGCCCAAGATCGCGTACCCCAAGGTGCTCATCAACGCAGCATATGAGACTCGGACCGACGCCTGGATGGCGCTGAATTGCAGACGGGGTTTGTGCAGGCTGGCGGACGGGTATGCCAAGTTTATGAGCAACATCACACTGATCCTCGTGATCGTCGTTGCCGTCGTCGTTATCGCCGCGATTGTCGTGGTCGGCTATCAGATGGCACGGCGCAGGCGGACCGAGCGGCTCCGTGAGCAGTACGGACCGGAGTATGACCGTGCCCTTGACCAGACCGAGAGCCAACGCGCGGCGGAATCTGAG
>DATLPF010000077.1:0-96372 GCA_035535875.1 Propionibacteriaceae bacterium | reverse complement strand
CCTTGTGCTGTCCCGTCGAGGATCCTCAAATGGGCGAGCAGGAAACCGAGTCCGATGATGATGCCGATGGTGGCGAATCCGGCCAGGACCCCCTGCACGTCATCGCTCCTTCGGCGCTGGTTGGATCGAACTTCAGCGGCGCGACGGTCAAGGTGGACCTGGTCACAGGGCACGACTGGGACTCCATTTACCGGCTCCGCACAGAATGGCATTGTGACGCTCCGGCTGGGTAAGCCGCGAACCAGGCTCTGGATAGCTGTGGTCCTGATGCTCCTGTGCGTAGGCGCGGTGATCAGCGTCGTCGTTGTCCGCGGGTACGCCGCGGGCGGCGCCCCGCGGACGCTGACCGTTATGACCCGCAACATCTACCTCGGCGGTGACATCAACCGTCCGATTCGCGCGGCGCTCAACCGGACAGGTCCCGACGGAGTGTTGGCCCTGGGACATGCGAACCACGAGTTACGCGAGATCGTCAGGCGTACCGACTTCACCATTCGTAGCAGGCTGCTCGCCGAGGAGATCGCCGCAGCGCGTCCCGACCTGGTCGGCTTGCAGGAGGTCGCGCTCTGGCGGCATGGACCCATGCAGCTCGACCAGATCGGCCGGCCCGGCGCGACGGAGATTGACTATGACTTTCTCGCCACCTTGCTAGCCGATCTGGCAGCCCGTGGTGCTAGCTATGAGACCGTCCAGGTGCAGCAGGAGTCCGACGTCGAGGCGCCGGCCTTCACCGGCAATCCGTTCGCAGGGATCGCCGGCTCCGCCGAGGATGTGCGTCTCACGGACCGCGATGTGATCTTGATCCGAAGTGGGGCCGGCATCCACGTCGAGGGCAGCGGCGGCGGCCATTACGGTCAGCGGTTGGAAGTCAGACTCGGCGACGCCACATTCGGATTCATTCGCGGGTACGCGTGGGCTGATGTCGTCGTTGGCTCGGCCAGAATCCGGTTCGTGACGACGCATCTGGAATCGCAGAGCGCTCAGCTGGCCCGCGCCCAAGCCCAGGAACTGCTTAGCGGACTGGCTGGGAACGCGAGCCTGTCGACGGTGATCGTCTGCGACTGCAACTCCAACCCGGCCAGTCCCGCGGCACGATCCGCCGTGCCGATCGGCTCCGGAGCCGCCTACCGGCTGATCACGGACGGTCGTGGATTCACTGATCTCTGGCTGCAGCAGGCGGGTGCCGCTGGCCCGGGCAACACAGCGGCGTTGAGCGAGCTTGTGAACAACGAAACGGCCAGGTTCAACCGTCGCATTGACTTGGTGCTGGCCAAGCCCGCACCTCAAGTGCAGATCGTGGCCAACCGAGCGGAGGTTACTGGGGATGAGCTGGGCGATCGCGACCCGGTCGGCAAGCTGTGGCCGTCGGACCACGCGGGCGTCGTCGTAGAGCTGCAGATCGGCTGAGTGTCGTGCTTGACGCGCTCTCCCCGCAACGCCGGCGCCTGGTGCTCGGCGCCGCCAGTACGGCATTGCTGCTGATCATGGCGGTCGCCGTGATCACCGTCATCCGCGTCACGACAGACTCCGCGCGTCCGGTATCGCAGACAGATCCAGGTCCGGTGCTATTAGTGCCGGGATACGGAGGCAACGTCCAATCGCTCCAGCCGCTCGCCAACGCATTGCGCTCGGCGGGCAGAACCGCTGTCATCGTCGAGCCTGTGGGCGATGGCACGGGCGATCTCCGGACGCAAGCCGAACATCTGGGCGAGGTCGCCAGCCGCGTCCGCGAGGAAGCCAGCGCTGCGTCGGTGGACGTGATCGGCTACTCGGCCGGAGGCGTCGTCGCCCGCTTGTGGATTCGGGACGGCGGTGGCGCCGACGAGGCGCGCCGGGTGCTCACACTCGGCTCGCCGCAACATGGGACGAGCCAGGCCGCCCTCGGCGCTGAATTCGCGGGTGGCTGTTCGGTCGCGTGCGAGCAACTGGTCCCGGACAGTGACCTGCTGCGACGGCTGAACGCCGGCGATGAGACGCCGGCCGGCCCATTGTGGGCAACCGTCCGGTCAGCGACGGACCAAGTGGTGACACCCGTCGACTCCGCCGCTTTGTCTGGGGCCTTGAACATCCTGGTTCAGGACGTGTGTCCGGGCTCGGCGGCCGCCCACGGCGACCTTCCACGTGATCCTGTCGTACTGGCCGCTCTCCGCTCGGTGTTGGGCGCTGAAATACCGCAGATACCAGGCGACGTCGCATGCTGATCTTCAGTTCTTCAGTCGTCGATGTCCTTGGTGCCAAAGTTGGCCCAGGCAGCCAGGGTGAACACGGTCAAGTAACCGAGCTGGACCACGAGCCCGCGTACTACATCTCGCCACAGGATCGGGTCGCGGAACAAGTCGACAAAGGCCAGCCAATAGCGGGTCGGCAGGAACGGATGTAATGCACTCCCGGCATCCAGGCCGAGCAGCACGGTGGAAGCGACGAGCACGCCGATGGTTCCCAGCGCCGCACCAATCGACGATCTTGTCAGGGTGGAGAAGAACAAGGCGACCGCTGCGACGCCGAGCATGGAGATGATCACGTAGCCGAGGGCCAGGGCGGTCCGCCAGCCCAACTCCTGCTGGGTGAGCGTTGAACCGCTCAGGCTTACGGTGCCGGTGGCTGGAGCCCGACCCAGCAAAAGGCGGCCTTCGGCGTAGCTAACGGCGACGACGACGAGTACGGCGAGCAACACGAACGCTACGACAGTCACCAGCTTGGCGAGCAGCAGGTGAGTACGTCCGACGGGCCGGATGAGGAGGTAACGCAGGGTGCCGGTCTGACTCTCGCCTGCGATCGCATCGCCACCGAGGACGGCCACAGCGATGGGCAGCAGCAGCGGCAGGACGACGCCGAGCGCGGCGAGCGGGAACAGCGTGCCGTCGCTGAGAACTGCCGACAGGAACGGCGGACCGGTGCCGGGTCGCGGACCAAGATCGGTAACTGCCAGCAAGATCGCGACGAGAGTCGGCAGTGCGACCAGCATTCCGATGATCAGCCAGGTGCGCGGCCGCCGCAGCATCTTGATCAATTCGACGACGATCATGCGCGCGCCTCCGCTTCGAGGACGACGTCCTCGAGCGTTCGGCGATACGGACCGATCTCGTCGACGCGTACCCGCTCACCCACCAGATAGGCGTTCAGGCGAGCTGGATCCTTGGCCCGTACGAGCAGCCGGTCGCCTGCAACCGATGCCACAACTGGCCCCAGCAAGGTGATGCACTGGTCGACGTCCCGAGTGCGGACGGCGACCAGGCCGGTCGGTTGGAGCAGGCTGTCCAGCTGTTCCTGGAGTATCAGTCGCCCGCGGCGCAGCACACCGACGCGCGTACACATCTGCTCGACCTCGGCAAGCAGGTGGCTGGAGAGGAAGATTGTCGTCCCTTGAGCGTTGAGCTCCAAGAGCAGTCGCCGGATCTCCTGAATGCCCTCTGGGTCGAGGCCGTTGCTCGGCTCATCCAAAATCAACAGGGGCGCTCGACGCATCAGCACGGCCGCTATCCCTAGCCGCTGCCGCATGCCTTGTGAGTACGTGCGGACCGGTCGGCGATCGACCGGGTCGAGTCCAACCTGCTCCAGCGCGTACACGATCTTGGTCCGACGCGCCTCGCGGCGGCTGCGGTCGGATCCCGTGGCGTCGAGCAGAGCGAGGTTGGCGCTGCCGGACAAGTGCGGGTAGGCGGCGGGGCTCTCCACGAGTGAGCCAATGCGCGGCAACACACTTCGGCGGGCGGTCGGCATGGGCTTCCCCAGCACCTCAGCCTCGCCGGATGTTGGCAGCACCAGTCCCAGCAGCATGCGCACGGTGGTGGTCTTGCCGGAACCGTTCGCGCCGAGAAAGCCATATACATCGCCCGCCCGGACCTCCAGGTCAACGCCATCAACGGCCCGCAGCTCGCCGTATCTCTTGGTCAGGGCTCGAGTTCGGATGACATGTCCGTTCGTGAGAGCGGCGCTGGTCATTGCCGCTCCAGAAGCTCGGCCGCTGCCCGCCGCAGCGTCTCGGTCGTCACTGTGCCGGCCAGCAGGAAGGTACTGCCGGGGCCGCGATAAGGGGTGAGCAACAATTCGACCGGACCGACGGGCGCGAGGATCCCCACATCGGTGACCTGCGCGCTGCCGCGATCTTGGAGCTGGCGTCGCAGTGGCCGGGCGACCTGGCCGCGTAGCGGCAGAGCGATCAAGGTAGTCGGGCCACGTCCATAGATCCCGACGGCACCGGGGTCTTCGCCGTCGCGGGAACTCAGCCCGGCAAGGGAAGTGGGGAGGTCGTACGGCGCGAATGCATTCGCAGCGGCGGCAACGTCAACAGATTGTTCGTAGCTGACCCGTACGCCTTCAGGCAAGCTGAAGCGCGTACTCGCCTCCGGGGGCGCGCCGAACTTGACTTCACGCAGCGTCGTGGTGAGTACCGGACGCTGGTCGCCGACGCCGTACAGCTCCACCTCGAGCGACAGCCCGCGGGAAGGGTCGGCCCAGATATCGACATGGCCGACAGTGGTTACCTTGTCTTGGGGGGTCAGCCGGAGGCCCGGTGCGTCAATACCCGCGATCCGCCGCGCCGGCAGTCGGCTTAGTTCGCTCTCCCGCACGCCCTGTAGCAGCAACCGCGCGAAGGTTGGCGGCAACAGGTCTGAGGCATCCGGCAATCTGATCTTGGAGACCGGTGAATACGTCGCAGTTTCGGACTCGAAGACCCAGCGAACCATGCCTTTGCCCTGCCGGAAGAGGTCGGTCTCGCCCGTGCTCCGGATTCGGTCAATCCGCCAGTCGTCCGCGCTGCGCCACCACACCCGCAGCCGAGTGTTCTCGCCCAGCAGTTGGGCCAGCGTCGCGAAGGAGGCGTTGTCAGGAACTTGAAGCGCTCCGGAGGTCTCCACGAATCCAGACCAGGGGACATCCGTCGAGTGCTGGATGCGCCCGGCCAGCTCGGCAGCTGTGATGTCAGAAGGTGCGGCTGGTCGTACCCCAATCACGACAGGCGTCGCAACCAGCGCAGCTGCGGCGAACAGCACGACCAGCCAGCGCGCCGTCATGGCTGCCACTGTAGGTCGCCCACCCCAGGCGAGCGAGGACGAAATCATCAGCGCGGCCGCCCATACTGCTCCGACGTGGAGTGATGTCGAAGTGCGGAAGCCGCTGCAGGCCTACTTCTCTGAGACCTCCTCGAGAACATGTCCAACGACGTCGTTGGGGAGTGCTCGGGCCACGTCTGCCTGGGCCACGATGCCGACCAGCTGGTGTCCGTCGATGACCGGCAGCCGGCGTACCTGGTATTTCGCCATGGTCTTCAGAGTCTCTTCGGCCGAATCGTCGGCTCCGATAGTTACCGGCTTGCCTTGGCCCAGGTCACCGGCCCTCAGGGCATTGGGATCATTGCCCTCGGCAATGCACTTCACGACGATGTCCCGGTCAGTGAGCATCCCCTTCAGTCGCTTATCCTCACCGCAGATCGGTAGGGCACCCACGTTGAGGTCGCGCATCTTGCGTGCCGCATCGACCAGGGTTTCGTTCGAACCGACACACTCTGCGTCCTTGGTCATGAGGTCTCGGGCTGTCGTCATGGTAGGACTCCTCCTTGAGTTCGGTTCGTCGTTTCCTACCCGCAGCGAAGGGCCACAAACGGAGGCTCACAGCCCTCGCGGAGCCTGTATCTAGTGATCGGACAGCGCCAGCCCCCGACCTCGACTAAACGATCTTCAGCGACGCCGCAAAGAATCGACCGTCTACCGCTGATTCGCATCACAAAATGTCCAATTCACGAGAACTGCATTTTGGCCCCCCGCGACGGCTTCGGTAAGGTACGACGAAACTCGCGAGCTTGCATTTGGCCCCGAGATGCGGCCGCACCAGTGTCGTGGACCAAACCGATGCCGACGCCATGTTGTTTCAGGAAACGTTTATGCCGCAAGCCGCACCGCCCAGATCACAGCAAAGTTATCGGCACGAAGCGTTCATGTGGCGCGATGCAGACGACTACGCGTCGGTCCTTGGGTCATTCGTGGAAGACGGCCTAGCCGCAGGCGAGGCCGTCATGGTTGCCGTCGTGCGGCGCCATGCAACTTGGTTGCGCGAGAGTCTCGGCAATCAGGCACGCAAGGTCAAGTTCGTTGACATGGCCAGGCTCGGCCGGAATCCAGCACGAATCATTCCCGCATGGCAGAAGTTCGTGGATCAGCACTCGGGCTACGGTCGGCCGGTACGAGGGGTTGGAGAGCCGATTTGGGCTGGGCGGCGTCCCGAGGAGATTCTTGAATGCCAGCTGGATGAGGCGTTGCTCAATGTGGCGGTGGATCCCAAGATTCCGTTGTGGCTGATCTGTCCGTACGACGTACGAGGGCTCGACCCGTCGGTGATCAAGGAAGCCCATCGCAGCCACCCTGCCGTGATGGATGGCGACCGCTACCACGGAAACTCCCAATATGGCGGCCGCGCGCATGTGGAGGCCATGTTCAGCGCGGAGCTGCCCGAGCTGCATAGAAAACCAGCGGAGTACACCTTCACAACTGAGGCCGTCGACCGGGTGTTCAATATCGTGACGCTGGAGGCGTACGGGGCTGGTCTCTGGTCCGACAAGGTGACTGATCTCGCGGCCACATCCCGCCGGCTTGCCTCCTGCAGTCTCCGGCGCGGCGCTGACGAGGGGATAATTCGGATCTGGGACCTGCCGCAGGCGCTGATCTGCGAGGTGTCGGATAACACCATGATCGACGACGTGCTGGCGGGGCGGCGCGCGGTGGTCTCGAGTGACCGCGATGGACTGTCCTCCGCCAATCGCAAGTGCGACCTCGTTCAGCTGCGCTCCACCGGCTCCGGGACGACGGTGCGCCTCCACATGTGGAAGTAGTCACAACCTGTCCGGCGATGGATCTGGGCTGTTGTCAAGCGTTGCTGGCAGCCCGAAAGCCGGAGACAAAGAGATCACTGAAGATGCTGTCCCAGGCCGGTCAAGACTCCGCTCCTGTCGATGCTCCGGTTCACCGTAGTCCGGGTCATCCCGTCACGAGCCCGCAGGTGACATTGGCAATGCCGGTCGTCATACCCGAGGCGCGATCCGAGGCGAGGAAGGCGGCGACATCAGCGATCTCACGCGCCTTGGGCGCCCCGGCACAGCAATGCCATGCCGGAGATCATGGCGTGCAGCTGCTCGACCGTCGGCGCATTCGGGTCCACCGCGGTCAGATCCTCTCGTTGCATGCCCTGGACATCGCCCCGGCTTACGAGGTTGAGGGACACCTCGACCGACCCAACTGCACGTGCGACCTCGTCGAGGTGATCAACGACCGGTGGCTCATCGGTGGCGTCGAGCTCGACCGCTTCCGCCTGGCCCCCTGCGCCGCGCAGCTCTGCGGCAAGCGCAACGGTGAAGCGGATGTCGACCCGCGCGTCACCAGCCCTGCCCACCTCCTCTTTGCTGCATTCTTGCCCGCAAGGAGTGTTGTCATGCCACGTATGACGCTCGTCTGGCCAACAACTCATCGGTGATCCACCTCCCAGCGCCAGCAGTGATCTGCCAGCTGGCCAGTATGGGAGTTGTCAAGATCAATCAGCAGAAGCCGAACACCAAGATCAAAAAGCGGGCAGCCGGTACCGAGCAGCGCCGCTCACGCTATTCCCGGCCGGGCCAAAAATGGTCACATCGGTAGATCAAATCGATACACAACAGATCAAATGCGCACAGATATGTGCATCGACTTTTCTTAGTGCTCTCGCGTACCCTAAAAAGTCAGGGAAGGACTCCAGGTCATCTCGGCCATCGGGTTGTTACGTAGCTGCGCTGAGAAAGGGGGCTCAATGCCCAGCGTCCGGATCCGCCCTGCTGTACTGAGCATTCTCGTTACTGTTTTGTTGCTTTTCGCCAATTCTGTTGCTGCATCGGCTGATGAGCCCAAGCCGCCGCCGTGCAATACAGCGGCTCAGTTTGATCCCGCGAATTTCCCCGATCCGCCCAAGATCGACAACCAATGGAATCCCCTGACTCCGGGGATGCAGGTCATCTTGGCCGGAGAAGCCGACCGTGGCGGGGGACTTCTTCCCCATCGGGTGGTATCGACCGTCACGGATCTGACCAAGGTGATCAACGGCGTTCGTACCGTCGTTATCGTTGAGAAGGACATCAACGAAGGCGACCTCGAGGAAGCCGAGCTTGCCTTTCAAGCACAAGACAACGCCGGGAACCTTTGGAACCTCGGCGAGTATCCAGCAGAGTATGACGAGGGCAAGTTCACCGGGGCTCCCGACACCTGGATTTCCGGTCTGGGAAAGGCCGAGCCCGGCAACCTTATGCTGGCAGACCCTCAGCTGGGAACACCTGAGTATCTCCAAGGCTGGTCGCCTGACATCGACTTCTTGGACTGCGCGAAGGTCTTCCAGATGCAGCAGAAAACCTGTGTTCCAGTCGGCTGCTACGAGGACGTGCTGATAACTGACGAGCGGAGCCCGCTCGAGCCGGAAAGCGGGCACCAGCGCAAGTACTATGCGTCCGGCGTGGGCACTGTCCGGGTCGGCGCCATCGATGATCCGGAAGGCGAAACCCTGGTTCTGACTGAGGCTTCCAAGCTGAGCCCACAGGACTTGGCGAAGGTTCGCGAGGAGGCGCTGAAGCTGGAGAAGAACGCGTACAAGGTCAGCAAGCTGTATCGCCAAACTCCACCCGTGGAAGCGGTGCCTGCCGTCACAGGGTAGGTCGAGAGGTCCGGCCCTGTCGACTAGCCGCTTCGCCGGCTCCGGCGACCGGCTGTGGCCTCGGTCATCGCGGTATAGATCTCGGTGAGAGCGCGACGCTGCCGTGCCGTCAATCCCGGGTCTGTGGAGATGGCGGCAACGAATGAGGTGTGACCGGTCGGCTGCTCCTCATCGTGATCATGATCCTGCTCTGAGCCATGATCATCATCAGCGCGGGGATGCAGAGTTTCGGGTGGGACGCCGAGTGTGGCGGCAATGGTCTCCAACACCGCGGCCGATGGGGCGCGAAGTCCGTGCTCGATCTGCGAGAGATAGGGATTGGATATCCCGGCAAGGGACGCGAGCTGGCGCAGCGGCAGGGCAGCGAGTTCCCGCTGACGGCGGATGAGCTCGCCGACCAGATTCTCCGATGACTCCGGCCCTGAATTCATGGCCACCATCGTAGGTCCGCATGGTGTGACTCATCTCGCACGGCTGCCGCTAGCTTAGCTAGCATTTTTGGGCTAGCATTGGGGTTGTTGTATCAAGAAATAGAAATATTGAAGGAGACCATCATGGCCACGACCACCAAGTCTGAGACGATCAAGGACTTTACCGGGAGCTTCGGTGAGGTAGCTGACCGCTACCGGGTTCTCAACGAGAAGCTGATCGACACCGGAAAGAAGACGAGTAGTGCCGCGCTCGACGGCTACCAGAAGGCGCTCGGAAGCTACTTTGACTTCACCCAGCAGCTTGCGGGAGCCACGCAGCTGGAGTGGGTTAGCACTGTCGTCAAGGCGCGAAATGACTTCCTCAGTGAGGTCAACGGGGCATACATCTCTGCCGTTCGTGACGTGCTGAAGTAACCGTATGCTCAAGCTGTGAGCACGCAGCAGTCGGCGGATGATCAGCTGCGACTCGGCGAGATCATCCGCCGGCAACGAGAGCTGGGCGAGCTGTCCATGCGACAGGTCGCAGCGATGGCTGGCATCTCCAATCCGTACCTCTCCCAGATTGAACGTGGGCTTCGAGCCCCTTCTGAGGAGGTCCTCCGGGCGATCGCCGACTCCCTGCACGTCTCTGCCGACCTGCTTCGTGGCGAGGAGCCCGCAGCGTCATCGACTGAGGTCATCGAGGCGATTCAGTCTGATTCGGACTTGACCGCGTCCCAGCGGCGTTCCCTGATCGAGGCGTACGAGGCGCTCCGTCAGGTCACGATCGGACGGCGCAGGGGACGGGCGGCTCGATGAGCGAGGCGACCGCGGCCTCGCCGGGCCCAGACAACGACTCCGACACGATCGACGAGGCGGTCCGCGAGCAACTCAGCGTGCTTCTGACGGCAGGTACCAACCTGCTCAACAACAGCGACCTGATGGGTCGGCTGGATCCGATTTCGCTGTTCCCCGCCGTGTTGCGTACGAGTCTCGCCGCGGCTTCCCGCCCCGACAAGGTGGCTGGCGTCCTGTCGCGCACGGCTGGTGAGATGCTTCGGGCGACAGCTGCAGCCACGGTACGTGCGGTCGGCGGCAGCTCGAGCTACGCGCCGAAGCGTTTAAAGGACAGGCGATTTGCGGATCCGACGTGGAGTGACAATGCCGCGTACTGGCTGGCCAGGGAGATCTATCTCGCGTGGCAACAGTCGCTGCTCGAGATCATCCGTGACGCGGAAACCCCTGCCGACGTAAGGCAAAAGGCCGAATTCGCCACTCAGCTGATGACTGACGCCCTGGCTCCCACCAATTTCGCTCTGGGAAACCCGGCGGTGATCAAGAAGGCCTTGGAAACTGGCGGCCTGTCGCTGGCAAAGGGGGCGCGCAACTTCGCCCATGATCTGCTGACCAATCAGGGCGCTCCGCGTCAGGTAGTTCCAGGCGTGCACAGCGTCGGCAAGGACATGGCCGTCACCCCGGGCAAGGTCGTGTTCCAAAACGACCTGATGGAACTGATCCAGTACGCGCCCAGCACTGCCGAGGTGCATGAGATCCCGCTGCTGTTCAGTCCGCCATGGATCAACAAGTACTACGTGATGGACCTCGCGCCGGGTCGCAGTCTCGTGCAGTGGGCCGTTGATCATGGCCATACCGTCTTCATGATCAGCTATCGCAACCCAGATGAGCGGATGCGCCATGTCCAGATGGACGACTACTTGATCTCGGGCCCGGTGGCGGCTCTTGAGGTGGTCGGCAACATCACCGGCGCCGAGAAGATCAACCTGCTGGGGCTGTGTCTGGGCGGCACGCTGACGATGGCGACTCTTGCCTACCTCGACGCAGTCGGGATGGAGTTGATCAACTCAGCGACCTTCCTGAATACCTTGATCGATTTCAGGGAGCCGGGCCTGCTCGGCGTCTTCACCGACGAAGCCACCATCAGGCGGTTGGAAAAGACGATGAAGCGCACTGGCTTCCTGCCGAAGGAGGACATGCAGCGCTCCTTCAACCTGCTCCGGACCAACGACCTGATCTGGAACTACGCGGTGAGTAGCTGGCTGATGGGGGAGGAACCGCCGGCCTTCGACCTGCTCAGCTGGAACAACGACTCGACTCGGATGCCTGCCGAGATGCATACCTTCTATTTACGCAGCTGTTATGTGAACAACGAGCTTGCCCGTGGAGTGATGGAGCTCGCCGGGCAGCCGCTTGATCTGGCAAGAGTTGATCAGGATCTCTATTTCTTGTCTGCCGAGCAAGATCACATTGCGCCATGGCGCAGCTCGTACGCGGGCGCGCGGCTGCCCAGCGGACGCGTACGGTTCGTGCTCTCAAACTCCGGGCACATCGCAGGCATCGTGAACCCACCGAGTCCGAAGTCAATTCATCGTGTCCTGGAGGGTGACCAACCGCTGCCGGCGGATCCCGCCGATTGGCTGGCGGTGGCGACAACTCATCCCATGACCTGGTGGGAGGACTGGGCCCAGTGGATCGCGGCCCGAGCGGGCGCCATGCGGAAGCCGCCGCGGATGGGCAGTCGCAAGTATCGGCCGATCACCGACGCGCCGGGCACGTACGTGCTGGAACGCTGAGGTACACCGCTACATATCCATGCCGCCGTTGACGCCCCACACCTGACCGGTGATGTAGGACGACTCGTCCGCGGCAAGGAAACCCACGATGCGCGCGACCTCCTCAGGGCGGCCGAGGCGGCGCAGCGGAATCTGCATCTTGATCTTGTCGAGTACCTTCTCCGGCACGGCCGCGACCATCTCAGTCAAGGTGTAGCCGGGAGTGACGGTGTTCACGGTCACCCCGATGCTGTCCTCATCGAGCTTGCCGGATCGTTCGAGGAGGAAGGCGGCCTCGCGGGCCATCGTCTTGGTCAGCCCGAACAGGCCGGACTTGGAGGCCGCGTAGTTGGCCTGGCCGATGTTCCCGATCTCGCCAATGATGGAGCTGACGTTGATGATCCGGCCGCTGCCACGCTCGACCATGTGGCCCAGTACGGCCTGGGACAGGAAGAACGCTCCGGAGAGGTTCACGTCTAGGACCTTGTGCCAGTCATCGTCGGTCAGCTTCAGGACCGTCTTGTCGATGGTGATGCCGGCGTTGTTGATCAAGATGTCGAGCCGGCCGTGTTGTTCGAGAACTTCGTTGACGACGCGGCGGCAATCATCGGGAAAGGCCACATTGCCGCGATGGATGCTGACCGGCGCCGAGAATCGGGCGGCAAAGTCCTGCGCGAACTGGTTCGCACGCTCGACATTCCCGCTGAAGCCGGCCGCAATCGTGGCGCCTTGCGAGGCGAGGCTCTCCGATATGGCCTCGCCGATGCCCCGCGTACCACCGGTGACAAGCGCCACCCGCCCAGTGAGCGTGGATCCGACAGGCTGGCTCGCCGTGCGCTCCTCGGCAACGTTGGATGTAGCAGATTCGTCCATGGGTGCCTCCTCGCCTCGCTGCACGATTCGTTGGGCCTGGTCTGATCCTCGCGTATTGCCCGATTAAGGCACAACCTCAGGCGCCGGCTTTCGACCCGTCCCTCATCAGTACTCGAGGCCGGCGCGCCCATCTTCCGGACGATCCGCCGGGCGCTCACGGATTTACCGCGAATGGGGCACACTCGTCGCGTGACGAGCACAATCGAACAAGATCATCGTGCCGGTACGGGGGTCACGACAGATCTGTGGCGCACTGCGGTGATCTATCAGATCTATCCGCGCAGCTTTGCCGACGGCACCGGTGACGGGATTGGGGACCTCCCGGGCATCACTTCACGCGTGCCGTATTTGCAATCGCTTGGTGTGGACGCGGTGTGGCTCAGCCCGTTCTATCCGTCCGCGCTTGCCGATGGCGGCTATGACATCGATGATCACCGCGACGTCGATCCGCGGCTGGGCAGCTTGGACGACTTCGACGCGATGGTCTGCGCGCTCCATGCCGCCGACATCAAAGTGATTATCGACATCGTGCCTAATCACACGTCCAATCGGCATCGGTGGTTTCGGCAAGCTCTCGCCGCGCGCCCTGGGGCCCCCGAACGTGAGCGCTATATCTTCCGGGACGGTCATGGCCGAGGCGGCGAGCAACCGCCGAACGACTGGGAATCGCTCTTCGGCGGGTCGGCGTGGGCGCCGGCCGGCGATGGTCAGTGGTACTTCCACTGTTTTGCGGCCGAGCAGCCGGATCTCAACTGGGAGAACGAGGAGGTGCGGGCAGACTTCCGGCACACCATGCGCTTTTGGGCCGACCGCGGGGTCGACGGATTCCGGATCGACGTCGCCCACGGCCTCCGCAAGGACATGTCGGAGCCTTACCCGGCGTGGGGCGAGATCGCCGACATCATGCGGGCGGACGGCTCGCACCCACTCTGGGATCGCGACGACGTCCACGAGATCTATGCCGAGTGGCGGCGAATCTTTGATTCCTACGACCCGCCTCGTTACGCAGTCGGCGAGGCATCGGTACATCCGACACGACGAGCCCGGTACGCGTCAGCGGACAGTCTCGGGAATGCCTTCAACTTCGCGATGCAGGACGCGAATTGGCGTCCGGAGGACTATCGGCACGTCATCGACTCGGGCATCGCCGACATGATCAATTTTGGCTCGACGACCAGCTGGCTGCTCGGCTGCCACGACACGCCGCGGGTCGCGACCCGGTATGGGCTGCCACTGGAGGACGGGCGTCCGGCCCTACGAGTTGCGCAATCCTGGCTGTTGACCGACGGCGCGACGCCTCGGCTGGATCTGGCGCTGGGTGAGCGGCGGGCGCGGGCGGCGATCATGATCTTGCTGGCGTTGCCGGGCACGACGTACATCTACCAAGGCGATGAGCTCGGGCTGCAGGAGGTGGCAGATCTTCCCCCGGAGGTTCTGGAGGATCCGATGGCGACTCGCTCCACGACGGACAAGGGTCGCGACGGGTGTCGGGTGCCGCTGCCCTGGACACCGGCCGGGCCGTCGTACGGATTCGGCTCACACGTCGGGCACCTGCCGCAGCCGGATTGGTTCGGCGGTTATGCGGTGAGCGTTCAGGAAAGCGCTCCAGACTCGACGCTCAACCTCTACCGGCGGGCGCTCGCGCTCCGCGGCGATCTCTTCGCTGGCACCGACCTGGCCTGGGTCGCCTCGGAGCCGTCGGTGCTGCACTTCGAGCGGCCTGGCGACGTTCGGTGTGTCACCAACTTCGGTGCCGAGCCGATCGCGCTGCCGGCCGGCGACGTGCTGCTGAGCAGCGTCCAGCTTGCGGACGGTCGGTTGCCCAGTGACGCGACTGCCTGGCTGCGGATGGGTTAACCAAGGGCCTGGTGCAAGCGCTTCTGGGCCTCGTTTGGGGGTGGCGGCGCTCGGCTAATATGGCCGGCATGCCACCCGCCTTGACCGATTTGCGCGGGTCGTCGTAGATCTTGAGCATCAGCAGATTGCACTCGGGGAGGCCGGAATGAGTGAAGCGGTAGTCCTGGTCGGCACCAAGAAGGGCCTGTTTGTCGGTCGCTCCGACGAAGAACGTCGGGAGTGGGACTGGTCGGATCCACAGTTTCTTATGGAGGCCATCTATGGAACCGGCATCGACACCAGAGGAGCAGCACCCAGAATTTTCGTCAGCGGTACGAGTGAGCACTGGGGCCCCGGCGTCTACTACTCAGACGACCGTGGCCTGACCTGGACCGAGACTCAAGGCGCCGCCGTACGCTTCCCGCAAGAATTCGGCAGCAGTGTCGAGCGGGTCTGGCAGATCCAGCCAGGCGGTCCCAACGATCCTGATGTGATCTATGCCGGCACGCAGCCCTCGGCGCTGTTTCGCTCAACCGATCGGGGCGAATCGTTCAGCCTCATCCGGTCGCTGTGGGATCACCCGCATCGCGAAGAGTGGGGAGCAGGTTACGGCGGCCAGGCGATCCACTCCGTACTTCCCGATCCGACCGATCCGGCACACGTGACAGTGGCAATGTCGACTGGCGGGGTCTACCGGACGTACGACCGAGGTGAGACGTGGGATCCCGCGAACGCTGGCATCCAGGTCGTTTTCGCGCCCGATGCATTTCCTGAGTTTGGGCAGTGCGTGCACAAGATCGCCGCGCATCCTGGTGCGCCGAACCGGATCTTTGCGCAGAACCACGGCGGGGTCTACCGCTCCGATAACGGTGGCGACCAGTGGACTTCGATCGCCGACGGCCTGCCAAGTGACTTCGGATTTCCGATCGTGGTGCATCCGCACAAGCCGGACACCGTATTCGCGTTCCCTCTGGTTGATGGGGGTGAACGTTTTCCGCCGGGTGGCAAGGCGCGGGTCTGGCGCACCGACAACGCAGGTGAGAGCTGGATGCCGTCCGAGTCTGGCCTACCGGATCATTTCTATGCAGCAGTCCTGCGCGACGCCATGACCGCCGACAACGCCGACGATATGGGTCTTTACGTTGGCGCCCGCGACGGCTCGGTCTTCTTGAGTACAGACGACGGCGCCAACTGGCGGCAGATCGCTGCGCACCTGCCCGACGTACTGTCCGTACGCGCCGCAGTGGGGTGAGTCTCGGCTAGCTGGGCTCAGGGGCTGGGCCAGTTGTGTCACGCACCCGCAACTCGACCTTGAGGTCCGCCGGCGGGTTCTTCTCCGAACCGTTCCCGTCCCCGGACACCGCCTTGATCATTGCGTGGGCTGCTCGTACACCTTGCTCATGGGCATGCTGGCTCACGGTAGTCAGGCCCCACCAGCGTGACATCGGGTGATCGTCGAAGGCTGCAATGGATACATCATCAGGACAGCGGAGTCCGGCGGCGCGGAGCACAGCCGTTGCCCCGAACGCCATCTCATCGGAGTGGCAGAAGATCGCTGTGGGAAGTGGCCGCCCGCCTGCGAGAAGTTGTTGCATCGCACGCTCACCGTCCTCAGCGTGGCAGTCGCCCGGTTGAATCACATCCCGGGTATCGATGTCGAACCCGGCTTCTCGCAGGGTGTCTCTGAGCCCGTCGGTCCGCTGGTCCCAAACGCGATAGTCGGGCTTGCCTGACATTCGTCCGTCAAAGATTGCGATATTGCGATGACCCAGCGAGAGCAGGTGCTCAGCGATCAGCCGGCCGCCCGCTCGGTTATCGATGAAGATCCCCGGCACACTGGTCAGCGGCGAGCCTGTGGCGCTGACCGGTACTCGAGCCGAGTCGGTGCTCTCCTCAGTTCGTTCGACTGAGATGGTGCCGGCGAACAGCAGCGCGTCACGGCCTCGACCTGCACCGAGTTCACGGAACAGCTTGCGGAACTGGGGAGAATCCACCTCTAGAAAATCGGAGTCGATATCGAGGTTGATGAGCTCCACTCGGAAACCGGCGGGACTGAGCATCTCGCTAGCGCCGGACGCGAACTCGCTGAAGTACCACGAGCGCAGCGTCGGAAGAACAATGCCGACCGTCCTGGACTGCCCACTGGCGAGTGCCGTGGCCAGGTGGGACGCCGAGAAATCGAGCCGATCGGCCGTCTCGATGATCCGTTCCCGGGTCGATGGGCCGACTCCGGGGATGCCGCGCAGCGCGCGCGAGACTGTTCCTTTGTTCACGCCGGCTTCGCGCGCGACGTCAGCAATCGTCGTTCGACGAGCGGTTGCCGGCGGCCTCGTTGCTATCACCCAGCTGTGAGTTTCGGCGAGCACGACACAAACTATACGGCGGCCAAGCGTCCCGAGCAGTCCCCTTGTCCTGCCCCTGACCAGGGGGATCGAAGGATATTGACCCCTGCCTTCCGCTAAGTCTCGGGTCGAGGGAGAATGTCGCGGGGGTCTGGACGATAGATGCCTGGGGAGGGACCATGACTGCGGCGCTCGGCCGTTGGCGCGCCACGTACACGCCAGGGGAGTGGGTGGTGCTCTCCGGGCCGACCTCCTTGGTGATGCTCGAGCCGCCAACTCATGAATGGGCGCCGCTGATCAACACGTTGTGGGATGAAGTGGTGGCCTCCAGTTCGATTGTCGACCTCGCTGCCAGGCTGGCAAGTTTCAAGATTGATGCACTGCCCAGCTTCGGCGCCTTTTTCTGGACCGCTGATGGCATGCGCTCTCTAGTACGTGGGAACGTTTCGGTCATCGATCTCGCCACGGGGAAGGTGGTGGCAGACGGTGAAGGCATCCAGACCTGGAGTGAGGTCGGGCTTGCCGGTGTGTCCCACATCAGGGTCGACACTCCATACGACGATGACGTCACCCTTCTGGAGCTGCCCTTGATCGTCGGGGCCGTACGCGCCTCATCGGTGGTTCTCGACGCGTCAGAGCAAGCACAGATCAGCTCTCCTCAGGAGCAGCCGGTGTCAGCTCGTGCGCCGGACCACGGGTTGCCCACCGAGGCGCTTCCCGAGGTGGTCGCAGCTCCGTCTCCTCCCAAGCCCGCGCAGCAGCCTGCGCCTGAACCGGTTACGAGCGGGGTAGTAGCCGGGGCCACGCCAACTGACCAGACGGCTGAACTGTCGGCCGAGGAGCTTGCAGCTCTGCAGAACGCCGACACCCAGCTGATGCCCTCACCATTTGATGAGCCCGAGCCAAGGGCTCAGCCTGAGGTCGCCGCGCCGCAACAACCGGTGGTTTCTGGTGCGCCGCATCCGATATCTGATTCTGCTGAACCCGCCGACGTTGCCGGACCTACCTCCGGATCCACGCCGGCTGAGAGTGCTCAAGATTCGGCGATCCTGGCCGTGCTATGCGAGCACGGACACATTAACCCGCCAAGTTCGAGCAGCTGTCGGGTATGTGGGAGCGCTCTGGCGAGCCAGGCACGGCAGTTTGTCCCAGGCCCGGTCCTCGCTGTGCTTCGTGCCTCCGACGGCTCCACCGCCGAGGTGGATCGACCGGTCCTGATCGGCCGGGCGCCATCTGGCAATCGGCCGGGCAGCCGGGCACCCCGGCTCATGACCGTTCCGAGCCCGAACCACGACATCAGCCGGACACACCTCGAGGTGGCTCCGGATGACTGGCAGATTGTTGTCACCGACCTGAACTCCACGAATGGAACGGTCCTGGTACGTCCTGGAGCGGTCGATCGCCAACAGCTCGCCCCGGGCGAGCCGATTCCCGTGCAATTGGGCAGTGTCATGGAGCTCGGTGATGGAGTGTCTGTATTGATTGACTTTCCGCAGTAGCGTCTCATCTGCGACACAGTCACCAACGACGAGGAGCAGTTTCATGGAATCGCCCGTGCAGGGTCGCCCGAATCGCGAGACAGGCCTGCCCCCCGGGGTGGAGGTTGGTCCGCTCGGCAAGCGTTTCGTCGCGTTTCTCATCAACTTGTCGGTCCCGGTCATCGTCACCATCGCGCTGATCTTCCTGCTGCCGAATACGACGGGTGCGTTCCGCGTGATACTTGCCCTGCTCGGCGCGGCCATCACGATCGGCTGGCTCGTCGTGATCTGGTACACGCTCGCCGTGCGGGCGGCGAGCCCGGGTTTACGGGCCATGAAGTTGCAGCTGGTCGGGTTCCTCGATGGCCGGCCGATCGGCCCGGCTCGGGTCTTGGTGCGAGCCTTGGTGTTCTGGGCGCTGTACGCCACCGGGATCGGCCTGGTGATCATGTTGATCATGATGCTGAGGCACCCGCGCAAGCAGGGCTGGCATGATCTCGCCGTCACCTCGGTAATGATCAAGGAGCGCCTCCTGGCACCACCCATACAGCCCGCCCGAGCCGCCACCGGCGCCCAGCAGGTCTCGCCGGCTCAGGTCGGCAATACGTCGCAGCCGCAGCCGAGCGGCGTACGCGCGGCCATGCCGCCGAGCTATGCACCCGGGGAGGGTTACGCACCTACGGGCAGCCCCGTGCCAGCAGGCCCGCTGACTCCGCCGCCTGGCATGGCGCCGGCGAGTTCCGGGGCTCCGTACGCCGCGGCTGTACCGCCGAGTGGGTCGGCATCGTATGGAGGCAACGCCTACGCCGCGCCGTATCCGGGCGCGCCGTACGCACCGCCGTCATACGGGTCATCGCCCGCGTCGCAAACCTCAGGCGGCGAACTCTATTCACCGGGGCAGCAGCAGGACTTGCCGGAGTACGCAACCTCAGCTGATGCTCTCTCGGATCAGACTGCTGGTGCGCCTCATTCTCCCTACGTGCAGGATTGGTCGATCTTGCTGGACGACGGGAGGCGGATCGCCCTCGAGGGCCTGGTGCTGCTGGGTCGCAACCCGCAACCGAAGGCCGGCGAGGAGGACGCTCAACTAATCAAGATCGCCGACGAGACGCGGACTGTCTCCAAGTCTCATCTGGCGGTCGGCGTCGACGCAAATGGGGTCTACGTCGTCGACCGCGGGTCCACCAACGGATCGACGGTGTCCACGACCAACGGGATGTCGTCGCGATGCCGGGCCGGCGAGATGGTCAGGGTGGGCGACGGCGCGATCGTTTCCATTGGTGATCACTGGTTAGAGATCACGCGCGGCGGCTGACGGCTCGTCGCGATATCGTCCCGCCATGTTGCTGTCCGACCGAGACATCAAGGCCGAGGTCCATGCTGGGCGCATCGGGCTCGAACCGTACGCCGTCGACCTGGTGCAGCCGTCGAGCATTGATGTGCGCCTCGATCGGTACTTCCGCGTCTTCGAGAACCACCGCTATCCGCATATCGATCCCTCGGCCGATCAGTCTGAACTCACTCGGGCCGTCGAGCCGGTGGGCGATGAGCCATTCATCTTGCATCCGGGGGAGTTTGCGCTCGGCTCGATCTATGAGGTGGTGACGCTGCCGGATGACATCGCGGCGCGTGTCGAGGGCAAGTCATCGCTTGGCAGGCTCGGCCTGCTCACTCATGCCACCGCAGGCTTCATCGATCCCGGGTTTTCCGGGCACGTCACTCTCGAACTGTCCAATGTCGCGACGCTGCCGATCAAACTCTGGCCGGGCATGAGGATCGGCCAGCTGTGTTTCTTCCGCCTGAGCACCGCTGCCGAGCATCCGTACGGGTCGGCACAGTACGGCTCGCACTATCAAGGTCAGCGCGGCCCGACGCCGAGCCGCTCCCACCTGAACTTCCACCGCACCCAGATTTAGTTGGGCGGATTGTGCCGCGTACTGCTCCTCGATGTGGCGTTGCATTACTTCGCCGAGGATTTCTTGACGTTCGCGTTGCACTGCGTTGACGAATGACTGGATTCCGGCAACGCAGGCGATCGCAATCGCCCAGGGGGCGACTGAGGTGAGTGACTGACCGGCTTGGAGTGCATCGAGGAGTGCTTGTAGACCCTGTTGTCCGAGGAGCAGGAGCAGCACAATGCCGCCGCCCCCAACGATCTGCAGCAATGTCGAGACCACAAACTCACTGCGCCCTGCTGCCCACGCGATTCGCAGTGCCTGCAGGGTCAGTCGAGGAAGTGCCCGGACGCGCACCTTGCGGTCTTCAGATGCCTGGATGTCGTAGATCGTCACCGGGCCGGTGTCTTCATCCGCAGCTTCGGGACCAACAACGAAGTCGCCCATGCGCCAGGTCTGCCGAAAGAGCTGGCCACTGCCGAGGTTGGAAACGCACGTATCCGGGTGTCGAAACCTACGTTCACGTACCTTTCTCACGGTCTGCATGGGTTGCAACCTGTGCAGACCGTGAGGAAGGTACGTGAACGTAGGTTTCGTACTCGGTGACTACGCGCGGTGGATGGAGATGTCGCCGGAGGCCGTACGCGCCCGCAGCGTGAGGTACGACTCAGCAGGCTCCGGCTGGGTCGTCGACTCGAGACCGATCCGGATCTCGCCGGACACGGAGCTGAGGTCGAGCCAAGCGGGCAGGTTGTCGGCAACGCCGACCGTCAGGGAACCGGATGCCGAACGCATGTCCACCGATCCTGTCGTCGCAGACACGGCGATGTCACCCGAGCCCGAGTTGGCCTGGAGATTGGCACCTCTCAGGGACTTCACGACCACTTCGCCGGAAGCGGACTTTGCCGTGATCGGGCAGTTCACCTCGCCGACAGATACGTCGCCCGAGCCTGAATTGAGCCGGGCGCCATTGCCGTCAACCCGGGCAACCGAAATGTTGCCCGATCCCGTGCTGCAATCAAGATCAGTAGCGTTGCCCACAGTGATGTCGCCGGAACCGCTGATGATCTTGGACCGGCCGATGTCGGCACTGACCGAGATGTCGGCCGATCCTGTCTTGATGACAAAGGTCAGCCCGTCTGGTACGCCGAGGCGCAGCTGGGCCTCCGTACTCCACACGAAGTGGTGCGGCAGGCTGATCCGCAGCCAGTCGTGATCCTGGCGGATCTGCACCTGCTCGAGGAACCGATCGTCTGCGTCGATCCATGCTTCGACAAGATCTTGTCGAGAGCCGGGCTCCACGGTGATCGATCCGCCGCCCAAGTTGTCCACGACGACGTGCCGTACGCCCTCGTACGACTTCGTGATGCTCATCGCACCCACCCCTGGATGTTCCCGCGGGACCGCCGTTCTTCGCGCTCAGGCCTCTTGGGGCGGTCGCCAAACGGGCCGCCGGGCCCGAACGGACCCTCCGGCCCAAAGACGCCATGTGGTCCGAATGGGCCACTCTGGCCGAAGATCACGTTCGGTGACGGTGGCATCGGTGGACGTGGCGGCTGCGGCCACTCCGATCGTGAGCCGCTACGGTCGGCCATGGCATCCATGACTGCGCGAATGAGCCACGCATTGGTGGAGATTCCCTCGGTCGAGGCCATCTCATCGACGCGTGCCTTGACCGACTGCGGGAGCCGGAGTGTGATGCGCGCTACCGGCTCGTCGTCAGGTTCGCTGGTCTGGGGCTCGCCAGCGGGCTCGGGGTCTGGTTCGGCGTCGGGAAGCAGCAAGATCGGTTCGGCCTCCGCAGTCTGAATCGAGACGACGAACTCCGGGTCATGGCCGACCATGCGCAACTCGACAGAAGACGGAGCCATCTCCGCGCTCAAGCTGCCTGCGGCGTCGGACAACGCCTGGATCAAAGCCAGCCGAGTCGAAGACTCTATTGCCGTGCCAAGACGCTCTGCGACGTGTTGGGTCTGTTCGTCAGCCAGTGAGGACGCATTCACGACCCCTAATCGGACCGACGCAATGTAGGGTGAAAGATCCATGACACCACTATGACGTCATCCTGACGTCAAATCAATGGCGACTAGACGTCAGATAGACAGCACTGCTCATCGGCACACCGGAGGGCAAATCACGCGCCGCGCTTGACCCCCTCGAGAAGAAGCTGCGCGACATCGAGGACTTCGGTGGTCTCTGGCGCGGATCCATCGGCCTGCTTCGCGGTCAAACCGTCGGTGAGCATGATCCGGCAGAACGGGCATCCGGTCGCAATCGCATCATGGCCGTTGCTTCCCGCAGTGGCGAGCGTTCCTAACGCCTCCTCGGTGCGGTTCTCGTTGATCCGAGTGCCGAGCCGCTCCTCCATCCACATCCGCGCGCCGCCAGCGCCACAGCAGAATGATCGCTCACGGTTCCGCGGCATCTCGGCGACCGTGGCACCAGGCAGCGAAGCAAGCAAATCGCGCGGCGGATCGTAGATCTCGTTATGCCGGCCCAGATAGCACGCGTCGTGGTAGGTGATGGTCCGGCCGGCAACCGAGCCCTCGGGCGGCGCAACCGGCGTCAGCTGACCGTCGCGTACCAGACGGTTGAGCAGCTGGGTGTGGTGGACCACTTCGCAGCTGAAACCAAGCTGGGGATATTCGTTCTTCAGGGCGTTCAAACAGTGCGCGCAAGTGGTGATGATCTTGGTCGCCTTCGCTTCCTGCAGGGTCTCTGCATTCTCCATGGCCAGCTGCTGAAAGACGAACTCATTCCCGGCGCGCCTGGCCGGGTCACCAGTGCAGGTCTCGGCATTCCCGAGCACTGCGTAGCTGACGCCGGCAATGTGCAGCAGCTCGGCAACTGCGCGGGTGGTCTTCTTGGCCCGATCCTCGAACGCCCCGGCACAGCCGACCCAGAACAGGTAGTCCACCTGACTGAGGTCCTCGACGTCCTCACCCACAACTGGCACGGGAAACGGCAAATCCTTGGCCCAATCCATTCGCCCCCGTGGACTCATGCCCCACGGATTCCCCTTGTTCTCCAGGCCTTTGAAGAGCCCGTTGAGCTCGGTGGGGAACTCCGCGGACATCATGACCTCGAAGCGCCGCATATCGAGGATGTGATCAACATGCTCGATGTCAACCGGGCACTGCTGGACACACGCACCGCACGTCGTACACGACCAAAGAACGTCGGGATCAATGACGCCGGCTACCCCATCGCGGACCTCGATCGGCCCAACCAGCGGTCGGGTTGCCTCGATCCGGGTCGCCTCGGGCAGCGAGGCATGTGCCGCTTCAGCCGCCTGCAGGTAGGGGGCTTTCGCGTACGCATGCTCCCGAAGATCCATGATCAACAGCTTGGGCGAGAGCGGCTTGCCGGTGTTCCAGGCAGGGCACTGGGACTGGCAGCGACCACATTCGGTGCACGAGGTGAAGTCCAGCAATCCCTTCCAGGTAAAGTCCTCCACCTTGCCGGCACCCAGCGAGGTGTCCTCGTCGAGGTCCTCGATTGCGGCGAAGTCGAGCTGTTTGCCGTCGATCATGATCGGTTGCAGTGCGCCGAGTGCCGGGCGTCTCGACGACTCGCGCTTGAACCAGATGTTTGGCCAGACAGTGAATCGATGCCAGGCGACGCCCATCGTGGTGTTGAGTCCGATGACGATGAACCAGGCCATCGAGATGATGATCTTGATCGCGGCGATGATCACGATCCCCGTTTCGAGCGCAGCGGGGGAGAGCCCTGACGGGAGCAAGAACCAGCTCAGCGGGAAATGCAGCCGCGAGGTTTCCGAGCCGAGGAGCCGATATTCCATCGCGTGCAGTGCGAGGACGCACACGACGATCCCGAGGACGGTCAGCTCGACGTAGTAGCCCTGCCACGATCGCGAGCCGAAGAATCGGGACTCTCGACCACGGCCGCGAAGCAGCAGCCGAACCATGATCAGGAAGCTGATCGAGATCAACCCCGCCCAGGCGATGATCTCGCTGGCCCACTCGTACGGCACCCAGTGTCCGATAATCGGTAACGCGAAGCGCGGATCGAAGAGCTGCCCGTACGCGGTGACCAGGGTGAAGATCAAGGCACCGAACGCGATGAAGACGAACCAGTGGGCGACCCCGACCTTCGTCCACTGCAGCATCCGGGTATGCCCGAGAGTCTCGGCAAGCATGTGCCGCCAGCGCTGGCTGGGATGATCATCTCGGCCGGGCGCGGGTTTGCCGAGCTTGACGACGCCGACGATCGACGCCACCGCACGGACAAAGAGCACGACACCAACGACCGATACGGCCAACGCCACGATGATCGCGCCGACTCTCACGTGCGACTCCTCCTCGAGGGCATGCGCCCTCAGCCTAGTGCCGGGGCTTATGCGGCCTGAGCCTGGAAGGGCATGGATCATGTGTCTGAGCCTTAGCCCATGCGCTCTGAGCTTGTCGAAGGGCGCATCCATCACGATGCCTCGCGGTCGGGCAGCCAGAACGCCAACAGCGCGGCCACCGCCGTAAACGCAATCGGAGCAGCACCGGGAAGGTGACGAGCGCGGTCACCTGCCAAGCGAGCGGCCATCAGCGGCTTGCACGAGCAACGTCGTCAGGACTGGCAGCATCAGGCCGCCGCCAATGCCCTGCATGACGCGGCCAGCGACCAGGCTCGGCGCGTTCCAGGCAAGGCTCGCACCGATCGAGCCCACCAGAACAATGCCAGGGCGGCCATCCAGATGCGCTTGCCGCCGAGCCGGTCGATGAGCCAGACGAGATCGACGAGGAGCGCCTTACACCGCGGATCGCGACCGTGGGCGCGGGACTTGCTGCGCCACGAGATGTTGATGACCCTGCGGCCGGTGCCGGAAGAGACGATCGCAGAGATCGTGGACGATATCTTTCTGCCGCTGGTACGCCGGACTAGCGAAGCGTAGCCCCGCATGTCCCTATCGATGGCGATGCCGCCTCCTTCAGCAAATGCCCGGCCGGCTTAGCGTCGCCAGCCGTCTTGAGACGGGAACGCGGGTTCGATCGAGCGTCGAGACACTTGCTCGTCAGCTTGAGACGAGAAAGGTCGCTGAGGCTGATGTTGCGCAGCCCTTCCCTTCTGTCAGACGCTGTGCAGACCTGCCTCTGACGGCCGCCGAACCAAGCGGGAGTCGCGGGGCGTGAGCGGGGGCACGCCGGGCCGCGTACCCGAATTGTCAGCCTCGGCGACTAGGGTCTTCTTTGTCCTCCGTACGCGGCGGTCACCGATTGGTCGTCAAGGGCGCCGGCCGTCGAGAGCTGTTGGACGAGACCTGTGGAGTTGGCGTGATCGAGTTCGAATCAGTCGGCAAAACGTACCGGGATGGCACGGTGGCGGTTGTCGACCTCAATCTCACCGTGCCCTCCGGCAAGATCACCGTGATCGTCGGCCCCTCCGGGTGTGGCAAGACCACGACGCTACGCATGGTCAACCGAATGCTGGAGCCCACGACTGGTCGGATCACATGGGATGGCACTCCTCTTCGGTCCAAGCGCAAGACGACGCTGCGCCGCCAAATGGGCTACGTCATTCAGAGCGGAGGGCTGTTCCCGCACCGTACGGTGCTGGAGAACATCGGAACCGTGCCTTCGCTCCTCCACTGGTCGAAGGCAAAGATCGAGAAGCGGTCCCAGGAGTTACTGACCAGCGTTGGTTTGGAGCGCAAGCTGGCACACCGCTATCCGGCGCAGCTGTCCGGCGGGCAGCAGCAGCGGGTTGGCGTGGCTCGGGCTTTGGCGGCTGATCCGCTGGTCCTGCTCATGGATGAGCCATTTTCGGCTGTGGATCCAGTGGTTCGCAGTGAGCTGCATGAGTTCTTTCTCGAACTCCAACGTGACCTGAGCAAGACGATCATCCTGATCACTCACGACATTGACGAGGCCATCAAGCTGGGTGATCAGGTTGCCATCCTGCGGATCGGTGGGCATCTCGCCCAGGTGGGCACTCCGCAGGAACTGTTAGACGAGCCCGCCGACGCGTTCGTGGAGGGCTTTGTTGGCCGCGATCGCGGATTTCGTTCTCTCTCCTTCCAGCCAGCAGGTGAGCTCATCTTGGCGGGCGTCAAGGTGGTCCGTGACGTGGAGACCGCCACCGGCGCGGGACCAATTCTGGTGGTCGACGGCGACGCGCGGCCGGTCGGCTGGGCCGATCCGGAACGCCCGGGTCGCGTCTTCGCACTCGGAGCGACCTTCAGTCCGGAGACTGACACGCTCCGGACGGCACTGGACTCCGCGCTGACCTCGCCATACGGGCTCGCTGTCGCCGTGACGGCTGAGGGCCGGCGGTATGCAGGTGTCGTCAGTGCGGACGACATCCTCGGCAAGGTGAAGGACGTACGTGTCTCGATCACTGAGTCAATCTCGATTCGCGAGGCAGAGGCGGCGCAGGCGTACGAACCATTCCCGGATGCCGAGGCGGAACCCGAGCAGCCGAGCGAACCGGAGCAGGGGGATGACTCGGAAGAGCCATACGACCAGATGGCGGAACTGGGGCACGGGGACGCAGCGGACGAGTTGTCCGACCAGACGGTGGAACTGGAGCAGCCGGTCGACTCGGGCAAGCTGTCCGACCGGCCGGGCGAACCGGAGTTCGTTAGCCAAACCGCCACCAATGAGAGCGGCCCCGATAACCCGCAAGGAGACGTTTCGGCGCCTCCTCACGTCGATGATCGGGGCGGCGAGGGCGTTGAGAGCTTCGCCAGCGTGGACTATCCCGGGGGTGAGATCGAGTCGGCGGGCGACAGGGCGCTACCGATCGAGGATCACCGCATACCTGATCAACAAGATGAGGGCCGTGAAGCCAATGGCGAAGCCAGGTACCGCCGCGGCTCGAGCGTACTGCGGTGAATCTCGACTGGGCCTGGATCGAACGCAACCTGCCGATGATCGGCAGTTTGCTGGTCGAGCACCTCATTCTCGCGGTGCTTCCCGTCGTCATTGCGTTCGTCATCTCGCTGCCGCTCGGCTACCTGGTCTCTAAGACGAAGCGAGCAGCCAACGTCATCCTGGCCTTTCTCGGCGTCATCTACTCGATACCATCGCTGGCGCTCTTCGTCATGATGCCGTTGATCCTTGGTACGAAGATCCTCAATCCGGCCAACATCGTCGTAGCGCTGGCCATCTATTCGACGGCGCTGCTGGTTCGCTGCGTCGTGGACGGGTTGCGTTCAGTGCCGCCGGCGGTGCGGCAGTCCGCCACCGCTGTCGGATACGGCTGGCTGCGGCGACTGTTCCGCGTTGAGCTGCCTCTGGCCATGCCAGTGATCTTCGCCGGTCTCCGCGTGGTCACTGTTTCGAACATTGCCTTGGTAAGCGTTGCGGTGCTGGTGGGAAGTGGAGCGCTTGGGAAGCTCTTCGATCTCGGCTTCAGCAGCTACTTCTACACGCCGATCATCGTCGCGTTGGTTTTGATGCTGATCTTGTCGTTGATCTTTGACGCCCTGATCTTGCTCATTCAGCGTGGAACGCTGCCCTGGTTCAGGAGTCGGCCGGCATGAACCTCTTTGACTATCTGTCCGATCCCGCTAACTGGACGGGCCCGGGCGGCATCTGGTACCTGCTGCTGGAGCACCTCGGTTATACCGTGGCGGCGGTCGGGATTGCTGCGGTGATCGCGATACCGTTGGGGATTTTCATCGGTCACACCAATCGTGGTTCGTTCCTCGTGATCGGCCTCAGTAATGCTGCCCGCGCCATTCCTACTCTGGGTCTGCTGGTCCTGGTGGTGCTTCTGCTCGGCACCGGAGTTGGGCCGATCATCGGTGTCTTGGCCTTGCTCGCGCTGCCACCGATCTTGACCGCAACGGCGGCCGGTATCCACGGCGCGGATCATGAGGCCGTGCACGCTGCCCGGGCACTGGGTATGTCGGAGCGCCAGATTGTGGCCAAGGTCGAGTGGCCGCTCGCTCTCCCGCTGGTGATCTCGGGCCTGCGGAGTGCCAGCCTGCAGGTCGTCGCGACGGCGACGGTCGCTGCCTATAGCGGTGGCGGCGGTCTCGGTCGGCTGCTCATCACGGGCAACGCCACACGTAACTATTCCGAAATGTTCGCAGGCGCTCTCCTCGTCGCCGCGCTGGCTATCGTCCTTGATGTGTTGTTGGGCGCCCTCGGATGGCTGGCTGGCCGTAGAGCCAGCCCGGGAGGCAAGACGATCAGTAAAGCCATCGAACCCCAACTTAACCTAGTTGGATAGTGGAGTTTGGTCCTGAGATATGGAGAGTTCAACATGAAGATCAAGCGATCACTCATCGCTGTCGGTGTGACCCTGGCCGCCTTCACCCTCGGTGCATGCGGCGGGACGAGCAATCCGTTGGGCGAGGCGAGCTCAGCCCAGCCGTCGGAGTCCTCCTCCTCGGCGGCAGGGGCCCCAATCGTGGTCGGTTCAGCTGACTTCACTGAATCCAAGATCCTGGCCGAGATCTACTCCCAAGCATTGAAAGCAAAGGGAATCGAGTCATCGACGAAGCTGGGCATCGGATCGCGCGAGATCTACGTCAAGGCTCTGCAAGATCAATCGATCTCCGCAGTGCCTGAATACACCGGCAATCTGCTGCTCAACTTCGACCCGAACGCCACGGCGACTACTGCGGAGGAGGTGGAGAAGGCACTGCCATCAGCATTGCCGAGCGACCTGAAGATTTTGAAGCCTTCTCCTGCCGTCGACCAGGACGTCTACGTTGTTACCAACGACTTCTCGGCGAAGCAGGGGATTACCTCGCTCGAGGATCTGAAGAAGATCGCGAGCACATCGACACTGGGCGGGCCACCGGAGCTTGAGAAGCGGGCATACGGACCTCCTGGTCTGGAAAAGATCTACGGCGCGAAGTTCAAAGCCTTTGTCCCGTACCCGAAGTACCCGCCGAAGATCAGCGATCTGGACAACAACAAGATTCAGGTAGCGACTTTCTTCACCACCGATGCGGTCATCTCCGAGAAGGGTTATGTCCAGCTCGAAGACCCGCAGTCCATGATCCTTCCGCAGAACGTCGTACCGCTGGTTCGCTCCGATGTGGCCAGCAATGCGACTGCGGTAGCAGCCCTCGATGCCGTGCAAGCTGCACTGACGACCGATGATCTTATGCAGCTCGACAAGAAGGTCGACAGCGACCACCAGGATCCTCAGCAGGTCGCTGCGGAGTGGCTCAAGAGCAAGAGCCTCGCTTAGCACCTGCGGTCGATCACGCGACGGGAGTCCGGTTCCAATAGGAATCACTCAGTCGGAGTCGGGCGGCGCGATCTTGTTGTCGCGCTCGTCCCGGTCCGCCCACTCCAGCAGTTGATCGAGCCGATAGGGGTGGTCGTCGATGTCGGCGTGCAGATCTCCGAGCCCGGCGAATCGGGCAGGCATGGTAGCGATGGTGAAGTCCTTGGGAGAAGCGTCAGCGATCTCGTCCCAGCGCAGTGGCGCCGACACCACAGCCTCCGGTGTGCCGCGTACGGAGTAGGCACTGGCAATCGTGTGATCCCGCGCATTCTGGTTGTAGTCCACAAAGACCGAGCCAGGATCGCGGTCCTTGCGCCACCAGGTCAGGTCCACCAGGTCGCCGGCGCGACGCTCAACCTCGCGGGCGAACGCCCAGGCTGCACGGCGTACGTCGGGGTGTCCATGATCAGGAAAAATCCGCACGTAAATGTGCAATCCCTTGCCCCCAGACGTCTTCGGATATCCCACCGCGCCCAGCTCGTCCAGCAGTTCGTGCACGATCACTGAGACCCGCCGTACGTCGCCGTAGCTGGCCACCGGCATTGGGTCAAGATCGATCCGCCACTCGTCGGGCGACTCGACATCATCACGGCGGGAGTTCCATGGATGGAACTCCACCGTCGACATCTGCACCGCCCAGATCACGTCCGCCGGATGCGTCACGCACAGCTCGTCTGCATCCCGATTGAATCGCGGAAAGTGCACGCGCACCGTCTCGATCCACGGCGGCGCTCCATGGGGCAGCCGCTTCTGATGCACCTTCTCCCCGTCCACTCCATCGGGAAAGCGATGCAGCATGCACGGCCTGTGGTAGAGCGCATTGACGATGCCGTCGCTGACTGAGAGGTAATACCGAGCAAGATCAAGTTTGGTTTCTCCACGCGCGGAGAAGTAGATCCGGTCGGGATTGCTGATCTTGACGACCCGGTCTCCGACCTCCAACTCGATCCGCTCCGTCGCCATGCCCGCCACAGTAACGCCTGAGTCGGCGTGAGTCAGCGGGTCCTGAGCCAGGCGAGTACGGCCAGCACGCGGCGGTTGTCTGAGCCGACGTCTGGCAAGTTGATCTTGGCGAAGATGTTGGAGATGTGCTTCTCCACTGCTCCCCCGGTAACGACGAGACGTTGGGCGATGGCGGCGTTGCTGCGTCCTTCGGCCATCAGAGCCAACACCTCCTTCTCCCGTGCACTGAGCGCGCTGAGCGGGTCGGCCCGTCGCGCCACCAGGAGTTGGGCGACGACCTCAGGATCGAGAACGGTGCCGCCTGCGGAGATCGTCCTCAGGGCATCAACCAGCGTCTCCAGGGAGGTGACGCGGTCCTTGAGCAGATATCCCACGCGGCCTCGGCCGTCGGACAGCAGGACGTCAGCGTAGGAGAGCTCGACATAGGCCGACAACATCAAGATCCCCAACTCAGGCTGGGAAGCGCGGGCCTCAACTGCCGCCCGCAGCCCGTCATCGGTCATGTTCGGCGGCATCCGTACGTCCACGATCGCCACGTCCGGCCGCTGCTCTCCGACGGCCCGCAGGAAGCCGGGAGCATCCTCGACTGCAGCCACGACATCGCAGTCGGCTTCGGTCAGCAGCCGGACGAGACCCTCGCGGAGCAGCACTGAGTCATCGGCCACCACCACTCGCACGCCCCATACGCTGCCAGACCGGCTTGTCAGCGTCTCAGAGGGCTATAGCCAGCCGAGACGCTGACAAGTCAAGCTCTCATGGCAGTTGTGGAATCGTTGCGGTCAGTTGTGTGGGCCCGGCCGCCGGTGAGGAGACCGTCAACGTCCCATCGACTCCGGCCAGCCGGTCGGCGAGGCCAGCGAGACCGTGACCCTTGGCTAGCGATGCGCCACCGATCCCGTCGTCGGTGATGTTGATCACCGCCAGGGCGCCGACGCGACGCAACTCAACCGTGGCCTGCCGTGCCCGACTGTGCTTCTCCACATTGGCCAGAGCTTCAGCCACCACGAAGTAGGCCGCATTCTGCGCAGCGTCGGACAGTTGCACGTCATCGACCTCGACCGACGTTGCGATCGTGCCGCGTGCAGCCAGCGCAGTGATTGCCGCCCGAAGTCCCTGCTCGGCCAGGATTGGCGGAGCGATGCCGCGGGAGAGGGTACGAATCTCCGCGAGCGCGTCTTGTGACTGCTGCAGTGCCTCGTTGAGCAAAGCACGCGCTTGAACTGGGTCATCATCGAGCCGGCGCTGGGCAGCTGACAGATCCATGCCGAGCCTGACCAGCCGTTGCTGCGGACCGTCGTGCAGGTCGCGCTCGAGCCGTCGCAGGGTGTGCACTTCAGCCTCGCCAGCGGCAGTGCGGCTCTGGGTCAGCTCGCTCACCTGCTGACGCAGGGCTGGCGTCTCGTCAACCAACAGCGCGTACGCCAGTGCGCCGTGCACCCGGACGAGTCCGCGCAGCATGAAGGGGGCCGTAATCAGTAGCAGTGCGCCGAGCACCGTATTGAGCGTGATGTCGGCGAACCGGCCGGAATAGCCCAGCAGGTCTGCGAGACCGCTGTTGGACCCTTGCGGTAGCCACTGGCTCCAGAACCAATACGTCACCCCGCCGAGTCCACCAAAGACCCATGTCAACGCCAACGAGAAGGTGATGACGCTGAGAATGAAGTTGACCAGGACGTGCAGCAGATCGCGCCACGATTGGGCGTACGCCAGCCGCCGCAGCTTCCCACGGAATCCCGGTCCGGCTTTCGGATAGCGGGTACGCGGCAGCATGATTCCCGCGTAGTCGAGCAGAGCCATGGTCATCCGTGACGACCAGCCGGCAACGATGAGGCAAGCGAGGAGGATGAACAGGCCGACGACCAGCACGAGGAGCCCGACTCCGAGGCTGAACAGGGCTGTGCAGGCAACGAAGGCGGCGAGCGAGAGCGCGAACATTCCCATGATCACCGCCAGGTTGCGGCCGGTGCCTTTGATCATGGACGTCACGGGATCATCCTCCGTCCAACGGGCGGGGTCGCGATGGGCGTCGCCGCGCTCCGGGAGGTCGTCATAAAGGTCAAGTACTTCAGTGGCATGTTCAGTGTGGACGTAAGGATTTGTCATGTCCTTAACGTTCCTCGATTGCCATCGAAGCCACCATCAGGCTATCGGGCCAGTTCCAGATCGGGTTATCCCTACCTGAAGCCCGCTCAGTGCGGCGCCCGCATGTCCGGGCCAGGCCACGCATGTGACGCCGGGGCTAAATGCGCCAGTGGCAAGCGCACCCTGAACTGTGTGTGGCCAGGCTGGCTGCTCACCGCAACGCTGCCGTGATGAGCGTCGACAACCGCCGCCACGATAGCCAGCCCGAGACCGGTGCTGCCACCCGTTCCAGCGTCAGGCGTACGCCTCCGGCTCGCGTCGCCCCGGGCAAACCGCTCGAAGACGCGATCAGCGACCTCCGGAGGTATGCCTCGTCCGTTGTCGGTCACCGTGACAACCGCTTCCGTGCCATTGACCGAGACCTCCGTTTGCACCTGCGTACCGGCCGGAGTGTGAGTACGCGCATTGGCCAGCAGGTTGGTCATCACCTGATACAGGCGGTGCTGGTCGCCCAGGGCGATCACTGGGTAGTGCGGCAGGCTGAGCTGCCATGCATGATCAGGTCCGGCGGCGCGGGCATCGCTGACTGCATTGATCACGATCTCGCTTAGGTCGCACGGCTGGAGATCAAGATCAGGTCCGGAGTCCAGACGCGCGAGCAGCAGCATGTCTTCGACCAGATGCGACATGCGCGCAGCCTCGGACTCGACCCGCGACATCGCGTACGCGGCATCGGTTGGGAGCTGCTCACGATCACGCCTGGTCAGTTCGGCATAGCCGCGGATGGCTGCGAGCGGATTGCGCAGTTCGTGCGATGCGTCGGCCACAAACTGCCGCACCTTGGTCTCGGACGCTTGGCGCGCAGCGAGCGCCTCCTCGACGTTGTTGAGCATGTGGTTGAGCGCCTGACCAACACGGCCGACTTCGGAAGCAGGATTGGCATCCTGAGGTGGTACGCGCACGGCGAGGGCGACCTCGCCACGATCCAGCTTGAGCTGGGAGACCTGCTGCGCCGTCGCTGCCAGCCGATTCAGCGGGCGCAGGGTCCGGACAACCAGGGAGCGGGCCGCAAATATGGTTCCCGCGACGACCAGCAGAGAAAATATCGCGGCCAGCCCCACCAGTTGGAGGATGGTTTCGTCGACCTGGCGCAGCGGTACACCGATCACCAGAGTGCCGACGGTCGTTCCGTCAGAGACGAGCCGGAAGCCGGCTACCCGATAGTGGCCGAGCTCGCTGAGGGTAATGGAGTTCTTCGATACGTCAGTCGGCACGCCGGCGAGTTGGGAAACTGCGGCCCCGGGAAGGACGGTGACGGCTGCGCGCTGCTGGCCTGAGGCACCACGTTCGGTAATCCGACCAGCAAATTGGGCATTGCCGTCGGTGTCGTAGATCACCGCGAGCGTACCGATTGGCTGGCCAGGGCGCAGCAGCCCGCTATCTGGACCACTCTGAGATCCGATGTAGGGGTTGATTAGATCGCGTACCCGCGCAGCGACTGCATCGAGTTGGCGGTCGAGCTGAGACATCAACACTTGCCGGGTGGCCAGGGCCGTCGCCATGGTGATCAAGAGGGCGGCCAGCGCAACAAGCGCCGTCACCCTGATGACAAGTTGGCGCCCCAAGGTGTCGCGGCCGAAGGGGTCCGGCCGTGACATCACGCCAGACGTACCCGGTAGACCGGCAATGGGACCGGGACCTGGTGGTGCGGGAGCTGGGTAGCTCATGTAGCCGCGGGACGCAGCACATACCCAGCGCCACGCAAGGTGTGGATCATCGGCGGACGATTGGCGTCGATCTTCTTACGGAGATAGGAGATGTAGAGCTCGACGACGTTCGCTTGGCCGCCGAAGTCGTAGTTCCATACCCGATCCAAGATCTGTGCCTTGCTGAGCACCCGCCGCGGGTTGCGCATCAGATAGCGAAGCAGCTCGAACTCGGTAGCCGTCAACTGGATCTCCACCCCGCCGCGTCGCACCTCGTGGCTGTCCTCGTCCAGTGTGAGGTCTCCGACCACCAGAGTCGAGTCGCTTCTGGCGAGTGCGGCGCCGCTCCGCCGCAGCAGCGCGCGTAACCGGGCGATGACCTCCTCCAGACTGAACGGCTTGGTGACGTAGTCGTCACCACCTGCAGTAAGTCCCCCGATGCGATCTTCGACTGAATCCTTTGCGGTAAGGAAGATCACCGGTACATGCGGATCCTCCGCCCGGATGCGGCGCATCACTTCGAGCCCGTCGAAGTCGGGCAGCATCATGTCCAGCACGATCGCATCTGGTCTGGTTTCCCTGGCTACCTTCACGGCCTGCCCACCCGAGGCTGCAGTGGACACCTGCCAGCCCTCGTAACGCATGGCCATGGAGAGCAGCTCGGTCAAGCTGGACTCATCATCGACCGCGAGGATCCGGATCGGTGTTCCGTCGGGTCGGGCGAGAGGCGCTGTGGTTGTATCGGTGCGAATCATGGGCCCAGCCTGACACCACTTCTCGGTAAAGCCCTATGCGGTAGCTGTGGCTTCCCTGTGAATCTTTGAGCGGCTTCTGTGGTCAAGTCACATGGCTGAGCGTGTGGTGGATTGCTCCGCGAGCTCGTCCTCTTCTTCCGGAGCCGTTGGCTTCTTGCGTCGAAACAAGCGGTCGATAGAGACGGCGCCCCCGCCCATGACGAACAACAGCAGACCCAGCAGGCCAAGGGCCACGTTGTATTCGTAACCCCCCTTGTAGGTGCCGTCCGGGTTGAGCAACGTTGGCGGCCATTTGTACCAGCTGGTGTACGCGATGATCAGGATCTGTTCGATCAGTACGCCCAGGCCAACAAGCCGGGTCAACGCACCGACGATCAGCAGTACGCCGCCCACCAGTTCGAAGATGATGGAGCCCCATGCCGCGACCTCGGCGTACGGGGTCCGGAACTGAGTCAAGTAGTCGATCTGTTTCTGAACGCCGGCGTTCCAGCGCATCCAGCCGTGCAGGAGCAGAATGCCGCCAAGTCCCAGCCGGGCGAGGAGCAGGCCGAGATTTTGCAGGAACCTGAGGAAGCTAGCCATGGATTGCTTCTCCTAGCGGTGGGCTGGAGACCACGCTACGCAGGCCGATCCAGGCCAGCCAGCATGCCACGCGAACAACTGGAGGCGGGCCCCGTACTCCGGCTCAGAGGAGGCGCAGTGTCGTGTCTGGTCGCTAGCGGTCCGTCGGCGGCCGAAAAGTCCGCAACGGTCGGAAGTTTGAGCATCGAAAGGCCCGTCGGCTCGCGAGAGCTCCGCATTGGTCGGAAATTTGAGCGCAAGTGAAGGGAGTGCACCGTCCCGTCAAGCGCTGTCAGGTGCTTGCGTCACGGACGCTAGCGGAATCGCTCTAACGCCATCCACCCGCCGGCCGCCGACACGCTGCTGCGCGCCGGCTGCGTGGCCACGCAGGAAAGAGTCGAAAGAACCTGATTCTGACCCCTGGGTATCCGTGGCGTTCTGTCTGCCTCTACCTTGGACAGCACCCATACGCCAGAAGGAACTGCAGCATGAGTAATGCGATCATCAAGCAGCAGGGAGATTCGCCCATCGTCGCCGACAACATCTGGGAGCTTCGGTTGGGAGCTGGCTCCTTCATTCTGGGTGCATTGGCGGGCACGCTGGTGACCGCTGCCGTCGGCCGGCTCACGGCGAAGGGTGATGCAACGCCGAGGCCGCCGACTCCACGCGGTTGGCCGATCAACTTCGCCCATCGCGGTGGAGCGAAAGTTGTACCTGAGAACACGATCGAGGGATTCCGCGAAGGATTTGCCATGGGCGGCGGGGTCGTGGAGTGCGACGTACACGCATCCGCTGAAGGCACCATCGTCGTCATCCATGATGCGGTCGTTGACCGGACAACCGATGGCACCGGACCCGTAGCGGAAAAGACTGTCCCGGAATTGCAGAGTCTTGACGCCGGCTACCGCTTTAGCTCAGACGGCGGACTGACATTTCCGTGGCGAGCCAGGGGCGTCGAGATTCCCACGCTCGAAGCCTTGTACGAGGCGTTTCCGAACGCGCCGTTCAATATTGAAATCAAGGGTCATCGTTCCGGCATCGAGGCGACCGTGTTCCGCCAGATAGAAGCCGCTGGGGCGATAGAACGCACCTTGGTTGTTTCCGATAATCAGGGCACGATTGCGCGCTTCCGCAAAGCCAGCCAGGGAAAGGTCGCTACTGCCTCCTCCACTGTCGAGTTCTTGCGTTATTGGATCCTTCACGTGCTGCATCTCGGCCGCCTTTACGACCCGCCGTTCCAGGCGTTGCAGCCTCCCGAGAAATACAAAGGCGTCGTGCCCGTAGTCACTCGCCGATTCGTACGCGAGGCGCACGACAGTGGCCTTCGCGTCGATGTCTGGACTATCGACCACGAACCGGCCATGCGACGGTTGCTGAGCTTCGGCGTCGACGGCATCATGACCGACCGGCCCGACGTGCTGACTCGTGTGCTGAATGGTCGGTGAGCCCGCGATAGTCAGCAGGCACCCGCGTCCAGCACGTAGAGGATCTAGGCGTTTCTGCCGCGGGCCGCGACCTGCCACTGGTCCACGACCGCTCCGCCCGCGGTGACGATGATTGCGTCGGCGAGGTTGACCGCAGCGCAGACATGGTTAGGGGCCACCTGAACAAGCGACCCAAGCTCAGGCAGCGGAGCGTCTTCGGCGAAGCTGACCGTCGCATGGTGCTCGGATAGGGCGCTGATCCGTGCGTGCGGATGGGCAGGCAACCGACCGCCACCGCTGGCCCAGACAGCTCGATCGGCTCCCAGCACCTTGCTCCCAGCGTCGACGATGGTGTCGCGGCCGTGGCGGCTGACGACCGTGGCCGCGGCGGTCAGAGCCACTGTGTCCCAGTCGGCTGCCCCGAGTTCGACCTGCTGGGCGTCGTTGAAGGCGTACACGCCGGGTCGCATCTCGTCCAGCGCGCCCTGGACCACCAGTGCCGCAGTTGGTGTCGATCCTCCGCTGCGCAAGCCCGCTCCCAGCCCGGCCTGGCGCAGCGCGGCGTCCGCCTCCTGTAGGGCGCGCGACTCATCCGCTGCCGCCCGCTCCCGCCCGCCTGGCTCGTAGCTGTGCCCCGGGAAGGTGAACACACCGGCCACGCGCAGTCCCGAGCGGTGCGCCGCGGCCGCGACCTGTCCGGCGCGCGCCGGTGCAACGCCGGTGCGATGGTGGCCGCTGTCAACTTCCACCACGACCTCCGCCTCGGTACCGGCAAGTGCGCGGGCAACGAGCTCTACTCCTTCGGCGGAGTCGGCGCCGACCCGCAGGGTGACCCGCTCGGCGAGAGCGGATAGCCTGCGTCCGCGCGCCCCCGCGGCCCACACCGGGTAGGCGATGAACAAGTCGGTGAAGCCCGCGTCGGCGAACACCTCCGCCTCACCCACGGTCGCCACCGTCAGACCGACTGCGCCGAGCGCCACCTGGCGGCGGGCGACCTCCACACACTTGTGGGTCTTGGCGTGCGGGCGTAACGCCAGGCCGAGGTCACGCGCGCGGTCAGCCATCGCGACCAGGTTGCCTTCCAACACGTCGCGGTCGACCACCAGGCACGGAGTCTGAAGGTCCGCAGGCAGGGGCGATGCGATGGCCATCGCGACATTGTGCCTGACTCGGCCATGTGCTCGGGTCAGGAATTGTCGCTGGCTCGATAGGAGTAGGCCGCTTCCTTGAGTTGATCTCGGTCATGCGAACCTTCGACCAGCTACAACCCGTGGACATATTCCCAGTCGGACGGGAGCGGGCACTGTACGACAGTCTGATCTTCGCCAACGTTGCCCGGATGGCGAAGTACGGACGAATCAGTAACTCAGGACGACCGGATGACGGACTTTTCGAAGTCGTGTCCTGTCCCCACGGAGGCCACTGGCGTATTGCCTTGATGGTCCTTCGAGCGGCGACCGTGGGGCTTGGAAAGCAGCCGAGGATCAGCCACTGCGACTTCGCTACGACCAAGGCCACACCCATCCAGGTCGACGGCGAAGTCATGCAGGCGGACGCCAACTCCCACGTGCTTATCGACTGCGTATCCCATGCCCTCACCACGGTCGGATGAAGCGCATTGAGCCATCGCGCTCTAGGGCACGTCGATGAGTACCTTTCCGACTGCGCCATCCTGGACGGCCTGGTGAGCGTCAGCTGTGTTTGCGAGCGGGAACCGGAGCAGCGGCAGCCCGGCGTTTTCGCCGACGGGCAGTGCTTTGTCCACGAGCGCGAGGGTGATGTCTTCCACGGCCGCCGTCAGGGCAGCATCGCCGACGGTGTAGAGCAGGACGAATTGGTAGCGCAGGTTCTTGATCATGTTCGGCCTGATGGGGAGCGGGAACTCACCGCCACCGTCGTTGGCGTAAATGGCGATAGACGCGCGTGGCTTGGCCACATCGATGTTGAGCTGCGAGTTTGCCGAAATCGCGACCTCGACAACGAGGTCGACACCATCCGGTGCGACTTTCGTGATGGCGGCTGCGGCGTCCTCGTCGCGGTAGTTGATGACGTGATGGGCGCCGGCTGCCGTCGCGAGCGCCGCCTTCGCGGCGCCGGAGATGGTTGTGATGACGGTGGCACCGGCCCAGCGCGCGAGCTGAATGGCGGCGTGACCCACCGCTCCAGCGCCGCCCGCCACCAGCACCACCTTGCCGGCGAGTGCACCGGGATGCAGCCGGTTGGGGCCGTCCTCTGACACTGTCAGGGCGCGGTGAGCGGTCATGGCCGGTACGCCGAGGCTGGCGCCAATGTCAAAGCTCGTGCCTGCGGGAAGACGCACGACCCGGCCCGCGGGCAGGTTGGTGTACTCCTGCGCGGTACCCGTGGGCCGCTGGTGGCCGGCGAGATACACCCAGACGCGATCACCCACGGCAAGGTCCTCAACGCCGTCCCCGAGCGCATCGACGACACCTGCGCCGTCTTGGTTGGGAGTTACCTCCGGAAACGGCGGCGCTGCACCGTCGCCGGAACCAAGGCGAGACTTCCAGTCGGTGGGGTTGACGCCAGAGACGACGATGCGGACACGGACCTCGCCAGGCCCCGGTTCGGTCAGATCGCGGTCGACGAGCTGCAGAACCGAAGGGTCACCTGTACGCGAGTAGACGACGGACTTCACGAACGCGACAACTGCGTCGTCTGGCTGATCATTCCCAGCCAAGTCAGCGCGGCGCGGTGAGAAACACCTGTACGCCGACTGGAACAACAAGGCGGTCGGTTTTGTCTAGGTAACGTGTGAAGGCTCCGCCCCCAGCCGGCAGCGGGACACACACTAGATTGCCGCGACGGCCTCCGCGACCGGCGCGTCGCCACTAATCAGATCCGACGTCTTGCCGATCGTGTTCGGCGAGTCGAGCACGGCGGCGAGTACCGCAGCGACGTCGTCGCGCGGGACCTGTCCGCGCGGGACCCTCTCGCCGAGTCTGACGCGTCCCGTGCCGGGGTCGTTGGTAAGCCCGCCGGGGCGCACGATTGTCGCGTCGAGTCCGCTCGAGCGCACCGCCTCGTCCGCGCCGCCCTTCGCGCGCAGATACACACTGAAGGTGTCGTCGCCGGGCGCGTCGGGATCTGCCCCCATGCTGCTGACAATCACGTAGCGGCGGACCCCAGCCTGCTTCGCCGCCGCAATCAGCTTCACCGCGCCGCCGTAGTCCATCGTCTCCTTGCGCTTGGGCCCGCTCCCAGGACCGGCGCCAGCGGCGAACACCACAGCGTCCGAGCCGGCGATCGCCTGCGCGACATCGTCCTCACTCGCATGCTCGAGGTCGACCACTGCTGGCACGGCGCCGGTCTGCCTCACGTCGTCCGCGTGGTCGGAGTTGCGGATCAGGGCGACGACTTCGTCGCCACGCTGGGACAAGAGCCTGGCGAGGCGCAGAGCGATCTGGCCGTGGCCTCCGGCGATGGCTACTCGCATGGCCTCAAACCTAAACCGGCACGCGACGCGGCGGCCGCCGGGTTGGCAAACGCGGGTAAGCCGCGCTTGAGAATGGTTACCGGACATCGGACACGGCACTCTGAGTCTTGATGCCCAAGCGTGATGAGGAGGAGGAGGAGGAGGAGGAGCGGTGCGAGCGGTCTGGTACGAGCGGCAGGGCCCCGCGGACGAGGTGTTGCAAATCGGTGAGCTGCCTGACCCGGAGCCAGGGCCGGGCGAGGTTCGCGTGCGGATCAAGTTCTCCGGCGTGAACCCCGGTGACACCAAGAAGCGCCGTGGATGGCTGGGGTCGGCGATGCCGTACCCGCGGGTCATCCCGCACAGCGATGGCTCCGGGGTGGTCGAGTCCGTCGGTATAGGCGTCGACCAGGCCAGAGTCGGCCGGCGGGTGTGGGTGTACGGCGCCCAGTCCTACCGACCGTTCGGCACCTCCGCGCAGCTGACCGTAGTCCCCGCAGAGCAGGCCGTAGACCTGCCCGATGAGGTCCCTGACACGCTCGGGGCCTGCTTGGGTATCCCGGGGATCACCGCCCACCAGACTGTGTTCGCTGATGGCCCGGCCACCGGCGCCACCGTCTTGGTGCAGGGCGTGCTGGGCGCTGTTGGATCATTGGCTGCGCAGCTCGCCGCCTGGGGCGGCGCAACCGTCATTGGGACTGTCCGACGAAGCGGCGACCTCGAGCAGGTGAGCACCGCGGCCGTCGCCCACACCGTGGCCCTCGACCAGCCCGACCCAGCCGGCGCCATCCGGGCGCACGCTCCCGACGGGGTTGATCGCATTATCGAAGTCGCCTTCTCTGACAACGTCGACCTCGACGCCGCCGTGGCCAAGAAGAACACCGTCATCGCGGCGTACGCCACCCGAGGAGACCGCCCGAGCTTCCCGTTCTGGCCGATGTTGTTCGACAACATCACCATCCGGCTCCTGGGCAGCGACGACTTTTCGACTGCCTCGAAGCAGCAGGCAGCAGCCGACCTGACCGGCGCAGCTCGAGACGGTGTCTTGTCGATCCCGATTGGCATACCCCTGCCGCTGCAGCGTGCCGCAAAAGCCCACGATCGCGTCGACGCCGGCGCCCGTGACCGCGTCTTGCTCGCCATCCCCGACGAATGAGAGTGCTGCTCGACGTCAAGGTGGTTAATCCTCTTGCATTCGGCGGCGGAAATGTTCATCGGGTAGCTTCTCGCCGCGGCAGCCCAGCCGCGGCGTAGCACGCGTCGATCCCAGCCATGTTGGCGACCGCGTCGTCCAGCCCACGAAGCCGCCGCTCCGATACCGCAGGGGAGACGGCAAGTATGCCGCGAGAGGGAGCGAGACGGTGGTTGTGGGGGAATTCGCGGGCTGGAAGGGTGCAGTTGTGGTGCTGCCCGCGGATGGTCATGTCCACAGCGAGTGGTCCTGGGATGCGCCGAACGGCTCAATGGAACGGACTTGTGCGCGAGCGGTGGAATTGGGCATCCCCGCGGTTGCGTTCACCGAGCACGCGGACTTCACAACGTGGATAGTCCTAGCCAGTGATCTCGACGAGCATCGGCATCTCAAGGCGTTCGCCACACCAGACAATTGCTCACTCCACCGAAACTGGACCTGGACGCGTATCTGGAATGCGTACAACGGTGCCGCGACAAGTTCCCGGACCTTCGCATCGTCACTGGGGTGGAGCTGGGCGAACCCCATTGGCACGGCAGTGTCGCCGCACGGTTGCTCGACGCCGGACAGTTTGACCGGGTGCTGGGTTCCTTGCACTGTTTGCCGATCGGCCAGCGGTTCTCTGAAATGCCGAATCTGTACCGGCAGCGGCCAGCGGCGGAGGTCGTTCGGGAGTATCTGACCGAGATAGGCCGTCTGATTAGCGGCTGGGATGCGTTCGCTGTGCTCGCCCACATCGACTACGCCGTCCGCTACTGGCCGGCCGAGGCGGGGCCGTTCGATCCGTACGCGTTCGAAGATGAGTTCCGGCATGCGTTGCGGACGCTTGCTGACAGCGGTCGGGGCCTGGAGATCAACACCAGAGGGTCGCCGGGGAGTCTCAGCCACTACGGCCAGATCGTTGGTTGGTGGCGCGAGGAGGGCGGCACGGTGGTCACGTTCGGCAGTGACGCCCACGATCCGACTGCGATCGCGTGGGGGTTTGCCGAGGCGGTGGCGATGGTTGAGGCTCACGGCTTTCGACCTGGCCGCCATCCCTATGACCTCTGGACCCGTTCGGGCTGACCCTGATGGCCGTTCTGATCAGGGGCGGCAAAACGCGGCGATCACGTCGAGGCCCGGATCCCAGCCGTCGCCAGTGTCGACATCGAGTGTGGGGGCGTCGACGTGGATGGCCTCGAACGTTCGCGCCGCCGAGATGTGCTCTGTGTCGGCGTGGGCGGCGCGGGTCGCCTGAGCGGCCATTCGAGCCAGTTGACGTTCGCGAGCCACATCATCGGCGACGTGGCAGCGAATGATCCTCAGCGTCGCGAGGCCACTCAACGGTTCAAGCCCTCGCCACCAGATCGCGTGCTGGAACGCGGCCTCGGCGACGAGTGTCACCTCAGCCTTCAGGAAGAGCGCGATTGCCTCAAAGAACAGCTCGTACGTCCGCATCGTCAGCGGGTCCCCCATGACGGCGACGAAGCCACGATTGGACGCAACCATTCCTTCCTTGATCTCGTCGCGACAGAGAGCCGGGCAGCCGACGGCGACAGCCAATTCATGGGCCAGCGTGGTCTTGCCCGAACCAGCCGGGCCAGTGACGACGATTAGCGTCGGAGTTCCCACGCCGCAGACCTTACTTCTCGACGACGCCGTGGCTCAGAGGCGAGGGATCACTGCTATGGCCTCGATGGAGACGAGCAGCCCTCGCGGCAGTCTGACGTTGGCAGGTGCCGATCGCGCGGGCGGTGGGTCCGGCATGTGTCGCGCGTAGACCGCATTCAGGAGCGGGAAGTCGTCGACGTCTGCGTAGAAGATGGTGGTTTTGACGACATCTCGAAGAGAACTGCCGGCCCCCTCGAGGACGGCAGCCAGGTTCAACAGCGCCTGCTCGGTCTGGGCCTCGATCCCGTCAGGGGCGGTCCCAGTAGCCGGGTCAATCCCGGCCGTCCCCGAGCAGAACACGAGGTCGCCGGCGACGATGGCCTGGCTGTAAGGGCCCAGCGCTGCCGGGGCGCGATCTGTCGTGACTGCGCGTGTCTCCATGAGTGTGCCTTCCTGACAGCTTGTAGGTGCTCGCACGTCCTGTCGCCGGCGATGTGGCTCTGACGGGCTTGTCTGAAGTGTCTCCTCAGCGGCCCGGCCCTGGCCCAGCCGGTGTCTGAGGAAGTTGGAAGTGAGGGTTCTCGATGATTCCGAGAACTGCACCAGCTACCGGTTCCAGGACGGTCGCGGCTCGGATGCCGGCGCCGACGTCCTGGACACCGCCGCGTGGCGTTGCGCCGGCGGCGAGAAGCTCTGCCAGGGCAACATCGGCGTCGGCGACACCCCAGTAGGTGACGGGCCCTGTGGCCTGATCGCCGTTCGGGTCCAGCCCAAGTTCATAACCAGCGACGTCGAAGCCGACGTAGAACGCTTCGTCGAAGTACGGGTCGGCGCCCAGCAGCTGAGTGAACCAGGCCTTGCTGGCGACGAGATCAGGCGCGGGATAGATGATGGTACGTAGCCCGAGGAACACGGCGCGGCCTCTTTCAGTGACGGTTGTCGAACAGTGAAGGCTCAGTCTCCTATGTCATTGCGACGAGAGGCTGGGGGTGTCGAGCTGGCACAGCCAAGAGAACTCAAAACAGCTCGAGCTTTGGGAACATTCACGACTCTGGCATAGTTGAGCCTAGTGCGCTCAAGTAATAAGTTGAGTGATACAGACTCAAGGACAATCTAAGACTTCCAGCTGGAGGAAATGCATCATGGCTCGTGCAGTCGGTATCGACCTCGGGACGACCAACTCAGTCGTCGCCGTACTCGAAGGTGGGGAACCCACCGTCATTCCCAACGCCGAGGGTTCCCGGACCACCCCATCGGTGGTCGCATTCGCCAAGGGCGGCGAGGTCTTGGTTGGCGAGGTCGCCAAGCGCCAAGCCGTCACCAACGTTGACCGCACCATCCGCTCAGTGAAGCGCCACATGGGCACGGACTGGAAGGTGAGGATCGACGACAAGGATTACCGCCCCCAGCAGATCAGCGCCTTCGTCTTGCAGAAGCTGAAGCGAGACGCAGAGGCCTACCTCGGTGAGCAGGTTACCCATGCCGTGGTTACCGTGCCCGCCTACTTCTCCGACGCGCAGCGCCAGGCCACCAAGGAGGCTGGTGAGATCGCTGGCCTGACCGTCGATCGAATCATCAATGAGCCGACGGCCGCGGCCCTCGCGTACGGCCTGGACAAGACTGATCAGGACCAGACGATCTTGGTCTTCGACCTCGGTGGTGGCACTTTCGACGTCTCGCTGCTGGAGATTGGTGACGGCGTTTTCGAGGTGAAGGCCACCAACGGCGACAACCGGCTCGGTGGTGACGACTGGGACTCCAGAATCGTCGACTGGCTGGTGAAGCAGTTCAAGAACAAGAACGGTACTGATCTTGCTCAGGACAAGATCGCGCGTCAGCGGCTTCAGGAGGCTGCCGAGAAGGCCAAGATCGAACTGTCGTCCGCGAGCGAGACGCAGATCAACCTGCCGTACATCACGCTTGGTCAGGCCGGTCCGCTGCATCTGGAGGAGAAGCTGACCCGTTCGGAGTTCCAGCGGCTCACCTCTGATCTTCTTGATCGTTGTCGCGCACCGTTCCACGCGGTGATCGAGGACGCCAAGATCAGCGTCAGCGCGATCAACCACGTGATCTTGGTCGGTGGCTCGACCCGGATGCCTGCCGTCGTCGAGCTGGTCAAGGAGCTGACCGGCGGTAAGGAACCCCACAAGGGTGTCAATCCCGACGAGGTCGTCGCTCTGGGCGCCAGCCTGCAGGCCGGTGTGCTGAAGGGTGAGGTCAAGGACGTGCTACTGCTCGACATCACCCCGTTGAGCCTCGGCATCGAAACCAAGGGCGGCGTGTTCACCAAGATCATCGAGCGGAACACCACGATCCCAACCAAGCGCTCTGAAGTGTTCACAACGGCCGATGACAACCAGCCGTCGGTGATGATCCAGGTCTACCAAGGCGAGCGTGACTTCGCGAAGGACAATAAGCCGCTTGGCAACTTCGAGTTGACCGGATTGCCGCCGGCGCCGCGCGGGGTGCCGCAGATCGAGGTCGCCTTCGACATCGACGCCAACGGCATCGTTCACGTCCATGCCAAGGACCTGGCCACTGGCAAGCAGCAATCCATGCAGATCACCGGCGGTTCCGCGCTTGGCAAGGAGGACATCGACCGGATGGTCAAGGAGGCCGAGGCGCACGCCGAGGAAGACCGCAAGCGGCGTGAGGCCGTCGAGCTTCGCAACGAGGCCGACAACCTGGTCTTCCGTACCGAGAAGCTGCTCAGCGAGAACGCCGACAAGATCACCGACGACGTCAAGCAGCCGGTCGAGGAGGCGATCGCCGAGCTCAAGACAGCTCTTGAGGGCGAGGACAACGACCAGGTCAAGGCCGCGGTCGACAAGTTGAACACGACCAGTGCCCAGCTTGGTCAGGCCATGTACGCGGCGGCCCAGGCCGCTCAGCAGGCCCCGTCCGAAGCCGGCGAGCCGAGCGAGCATGCCGACTCCAACGGCGCCAGCAGCACCGGTGATGAGGATGTCGTCGATGCCGAGATCGTTGATGACGATCAGACCTCGAGTGAGGCCCGGTGAGCGTGCCCGAACACGAGGGTCGGCGGAGCGCCGATTCCGAGTTTGAGCAGCGTGGTCCGACCGTACGCGACCGGCGCCGCATCGATCCGGAGACCTACGAGGTGAGGGAGCCGCAGGCAACTGCGGCTCCAGCCGCCGCCGGTACCGAAGAGCCCGCAACTCCAGTTTCGGAGGCTGAGGCAGAGATGATCGAACTCAAGGCCGCCTTGGCGGAACGGACCTCTGATCTACAGCGGCTGCAAGCCGAGTACGTGAACTACAAGCGCCGGGTTGACCGCGATCGCGATCTCTCTCGGAAGGTGACGATCGAGGGTGTGCTGAAGGACTTCCTTTCGGTACTGGACGACGTGCGCTCGGCACGCGAGCACGACGAGCTCAGCGGTGGCTTTAAGGCTGTCGCCGAAGAAATCGAACGCGTCACGTCCAAGTACGGTCTGGAGACGTTCGGCGAGGCGGGTGATCCCTTCAACCCGCACATCCACGAGGCATTGCTGCACGCACATGCTGAGGGCATCGACGGGCCGACCTGCGTGGAGATTCTGCAGCCCGGGTACCGAATCGGCGATCGTGTTCTGCGGCCTGCCCGGGTCGCGGTGGCCGAGCCGGATCCGACTGCTCCGACTCCTGCGGAGGAACCACTCGAGGTGGTGGAGCCGACGCGCCGTCAGCCCGTCACAGAGCCTTCGTCAAGCCCGACCGAGAAGTCGGAAGAGGCGACAGGCGGGTCGGGGTCAGATGAGCCCTCGACCAATGACGATCAGTTGTGATCTGCGCCGCGCGAGGCAGAGAGAGACTTGTCAGAAGTAACTATCAGCATCGGTAGTTGATCATCGCGAAGGGAGGTGTCGGTGAGTACCAAGGACTGGATCGAGAAGGACTACTACAAGGTTCTGGGTGTCTCCAAGGACGCCACCCCCGACGAGATCAAGAAGGCGTACCGCAAGCTGGCGCGAGATAACCACCCTGATCAAAACCCCGGCAATGCCGCGGCCGAACAGCGCTTCAAGGAGATTTCCGAAGCCAACGACGTGCTGTCGAATCAGGCTAAGCGCAAGGAGTATGACGAGGCCCGCCGACTGTTTGGAAGCGGCGGTTTCCGCTTCCCGCGGAGTGGTGGTTCCCAGACGAGCGGACCATTCGTTGACGACCTCTTCCGCAATGCCGGAGGCGGTCTAGGCGACATCTTCGGCGGCCTGTTCAACGGCAGTCCTACTACTCAGACCACGCGGTTCTCCACCGCCCGCGGGCCACGCCGGGGCAGCGACGTCGAGGGCGAGGTCACGGTTGACTTCGTTCAGGCGATCGAAGGCGTCACTGTCGGTATGCAAATGGTGTCCGACACCGCGTGCGAGGCCTGTCGCGGCACCGGCGCTCGGGCAGGGACGATTCCACATGTCTGCCCCACCTGTGAGGGCAGCGGCATGCAGACCTCGACTTCCGGCGGCGTCTTCGCCGTGACTGAGCCGTGCCGTGAGTGTCGCGGTCGCGGGATGGTCGTCGACGACCCATGCCCGGTGTGCCATGGCTCTGGCCGCGGCAAGTCCACCAAGACCATGCAGGTTCGGATTCCGGCGGGTGTTACCGACGGCCAGCGGATACGGCTCAAAGGCCGTGGTGGAGCTGGAGAAAACGGTGGTGCTGCTGGCGACCTGTACGTCACCGTGCACGTACGCTCCCACGGGATCTTCGGACGTAAGGGCGACAACCTCACCCTGACCGCGCCAGTCACCTTCCAAGAGGCGGCCCTCGGTGCGGAGATCGAAGTGCCCACGCTGGGTGGACAGCCCGTCAAGCTGCGGCTGTCACCGGGGACGCCCAACGGGCGCACCCTTCGGGTACGTGGCAAGGGTGTCCGCAAGCGCGATGGCACGAAGGGTGACCTGCTGGTCACTGTCGAGGTGCTGGTGCCCGAGGCGCTCAACGAACAGGCCCGAGAGGCACTGAACTCCTACGCCGAGGCGGTCGGCTCGGTGAATCCGCGGGCGAAGCTCTTCGCCGCTGGATGAGGTGAGACGTGTCTGCATCAGAGCTGCCGCAGCGAATCGATCGTGACGCGCCGGTGTTTGTCATTTCCGTGGCAGCCCAACTCGCTGGCATGCATCCGCAGACCCTGCGGACCTACGACCGGATGGGCCTGGTCTCGCCGCGGCGTACGCCCAAGCGCGGTCGGCGCTATTCGGCGCGCGATATCGCACGGCTGCGCCTGATCCAGCGGCTCTCACAAGACGAGGGCATCAACCTCGAGGGCATCCGCCGCATCCTGTACATGCAGGACGACATCGATGAGCTCCGGGCTCGGGTCGAACAGCTGTCCTCGCTGCTGGCCACTCTGCAGTCGGCGCCCGCATCACGGGTCTTCACCGCTGATCCGGTCGGCGGCGTGCATCTCGGCCGGCGCGGGCAGCGACCACCGCTGGCTCTTCCGGGCCGCCCGCTTCCCTGAGTGCCGATAGCCATCTCGGCAGCCCATCTGCCTTTTCTGTAGGAAGTGCGGGTAATTGGCAGATCCCCTGGAGCACGCGGTTAGTAGTGGACTACCTCGCCTGAGGCAGCCCGGCGAAAAACGTTCGCACGTCGGCCACCAGTAGGTCGGGTGTTTCCAGCGCCGCAAAGTGGCCACCTGCGTCGATGTCGCTCCAGTGGACGATGTTGTTGCTCTGCTCGGCGTAACGGCGGATGGCGACGTCCTCGGCGAAAACGGCTACACCGGTCGGAACCTGCGACGGCGTCGGCCAGTCGTGCCCGTGTATCGACTCGTAGTACATGTTCCCGGCCGACCCCGCTGTCCGGGTGAACCAATAGAGGGAGACATCGGTGAGGATGGCGTCGAGACCGATGGCCTCCTCGGGCAGGTCGTTTTCGGACCAGGTCCATTCCTTGAACTTCTCGATGATCCAGGCGAGTTGGCCGACCGGAGAGTCGGTGAGAGCGAACGAGAGAGTCTGTGGCCGAGTTGACTGGATGCCGAAGTAGCCGTTCCCCTCGGTGAGGAAGTTATCCATCCGCGCGAGCCTGGCGCGTTCCAGGTCGGTGAGTGATGCCTTGTCGTCCTGAGACAGCTCCCCGAACGGGATGAACCCCATGGTGGCCGCGTTCACGTGGATCCCGATCAGGTGATCCGAGTCGACCCGGCCCAGGTCGGGAGCGACGAACGCCCCGAAGTCGCCGCCCTGGGCGCCATACCGCTCGTATCCCAGTCGGGCCATCAGCTCAGCCAGAGCTGTGGCCATCTTGCGGCTGCCCCATCCATCGCCTGCCAACGGCGTCGAGAAGCCGAAACCTGGCAGCGACGGTACGACTACGTGGAAGGCGTCGGCCTCGGTGCCACCATGCGCAACGGGGTCAACGAGGGATTCGATCACATCCAGGAACTCGATGAACGAACCCGGCCAGCCGTGCAGCAGTAGCAGCGGCGTGGCGTCTTCGACCGCCGACCTGACGTGTAGGAAATGGATCTGCTGGCCGTCGACTTCAGTGGTGAACTGCGCGTACCCGTTGATGCGCTTCTCCTGGGCCCGCCAGTCAAAGTCTGAGGCCCAGTAGTCCGCCACGCGCCGCAGGTAGTCGACCGGAACGCCTCGCTGCCATGCCGGCCCAGGAAGCTGTTCGGGCCACCGGGTGCTGTCGAGACGGGTCTTCAAGTCGGCCACGGCGTCGTTGCTCATGCTGACGGTGAAAGGCGTGATCGTATGGTCTGGCATGCTGACTCTCCTTGAACAGAATGGCTGATTCTGTTAAAGACTATCAAAACAGAATGGATCATTCCAGAGCCACTAGGCTGTTTCTCATGTCCACCGAACCACGCAAGCGCGGACGTCAGGCGGAGGCTGAGCGCAACAACGTGCGCATCCTCGAAGCGGCGCGGGAGGTCTTCATCGCCAACCCGGCCGCCCCCATTTCCGAGGTTGCGCTCCGGGCAGGGGTCGGCATCGCCGCGCTGTACCACCGGTACCCGAGCAAGAACGCTCTTCTAGCCCAGCTCTGCCTCGACGGGCAAGACACCTACATCGAGCTCGTTGAGAGGGCGCTGGCGTCTACAGGCGACCCATGGACCGCATATGTCCAGTGGCTACGCGACATCGTTGCTGCCGACACGCACGCGCTGACCGTTCATCTCGCCGGGCTCTTCATACCGGATGAGCGTCACGCGGCTCGGACCGAGCGGATGATCAAAGGCACCGTCGAGTTGTTCGAGCGCGTCAAGCAGGCCGGTGCCCTGCGCCCCGGACTTACATTCCTCGACGTCGCCTTCCTGCTGGAGCTGCTGGCCAAGACCAGACTCGGCGATACCGACCGGACGGCCGAGCTCAAGCAGCGCCAACTCGCCATCCTCATCGACGGTTTGCGTGCCCCCGGAGCCGCCGATCTCCCGGGCGCGCCACCGTCTTGGCAGGAGCAGGAGAGCCGCTGGACGCCCGCCGGAGAACGGCCGTCTTGAATGCCGAGCCAGACCTGGCAGCCGCGGGTCAAATTCCGGAATAGCGTGTCGCTGAGCAAGGTTGAGTCTAGTGCGCTCAACTTTACCTTTGCGAAGCGGTTACGGCTGGCGCATAGTTGAGTCAGGCGTACTCAAGTTTGATTCCAGAGGAGATATGGACACCAACAAGCTCACTACCAAGAGTCGTGACGCTGTCTCGGCCGCGCTGCGCAATGCCCTCACGGCGGGGAATCCGTACGCCGAGCCGTCCCACCTGCTGCACGCGCTGCTGCAGGTGCCTGGCAACACAGTCGCGCCTCTCATCACCGCCGCTGGCGCCGACCCGGCAGTAGTTGCTGCGGCCGCCCAGGGTGCAATCGCCAAGCTGCCCTCGGCGAGGGGCTCCTCGGTCAGCCAGCCGACGATGTCGGGGTCGCTCGCGCGGGTGCTGGCGGATGCCGAGGTTCGAGCCGAGCAACTCGGCGACGCGTACGTGGCCACCGAGCACCTGCTGATCTCCCTGGCAACCGTCGACTCGGACGCCAAGAAAGTCCTCGCAGCGCTGAACATCAAGCCCAACGTGCTGACGCGCGCCTTCAACGAGGCTCGTGGCAGCAAGCGCGTGACCAGCCCGGAGGCTGAGGGAACCTCCTCGGCGCTCGATCAATACAGTGTCGATCTCACCGCAATGGCCCGGGACGGCAAACTCGACCCGGTGATCGGGCGGGATGCCGAAATCCGTCGTGTGGTCCAGGTGCTCGCCCGGCGCACCAAGAACAACCCTGTGCTGATCGGTGAGCCCGGCGTGGGCAAGACCGCGGTCGTCGAAGGTTTGGCGCAGCGGCTGGTGGCGGGCGACGTACCCGACTCACTCAAGAGCCGTCGCCTGTTGTCGCTTGACTTGCCGTCGATGGTGGCCGGTGCCAAGTTCCGTGGTGAGTTCGAGGAGCGGCTCAAGGCCGTCCTCACCGAGATCCGCGACGCCGCCGGTCAGGTGATCACCTTTATCGATGAGCTGCATACCGTCGTTGGCGCGGGCGCCGCCGGTGACTCCTCCATGGACGCCGGAAACATGCTCAAGCCGATGCTCGCGCGTGGCGACCTGCGCATGATCGGTGCGACCACATTGGATGAATATCGCGAGCGCATCGAGAAGGACCCGGCCTTTGAGCGTCGCTTCCAGCAGGTCTTCGTCGATGAGCCGAGTGTCGAGGACACGATTGCAATCTTGCGCGGCCTGCGGGAGCGGTACGAGGCGCACCACAAGGTGGCGATCACTGATGCTGCCCTAGTCGCGGCGGCCACGTTGTCGAACCGCTACATCACGTCGCGGCAGCTGCCGGACAAGGCGATTGACTTGGTCGACGAGGCAGCCTCGCGGTTGCGGATGGAGATCGACTCGTCGCCGGTCGAGATCGACGCGTTGCGCCGCACCGTGGAGCGGATGCAGATGCAGAAATTCGCGCTGGAGAAGGAGTCGGATGCTGGCAGCGTCGAGCGACTCCATCGGTTGACCGAGGATCTGGCCAATGTTCAAGAGGAGCTGCGCTCCCTCGAGGCGCGCTGGGAGGCGGAGAAAACAGGTCTCAACCGCGTCGGCGAGTTGAAGAAGCAGATCGACGAGCTGCGCGTGGCATCCGAGCGGGCGCTTCGCGAAGGTGACCTGGTGAAGGCCAGTGAGATCAACTACGGCGAGATTCCAGCACTCCAGAAGGAGCTAGAGGAGGCCGCCACGGCCGAGAGTCAGTTGCCGTCGATGGTCTCTGAGGAGGTCGGCCCGAACGATGTTGCGGAGGTCGTCTCCAACTGGACCGGAATACCAGTCGGCCGACTGCTGCAGGGCGAGACCGAGAAGCTGATGTCCATGGAGTCCCGGATCGGGGAGCGGCTGGTCGGTCAGCAGCCTGCGGTCCGCGCCGTGTCCGATGCGGTGCGCCGCTCGCGCGCCGGCATTTCCGATCCCAATCGGCCCACAGGGTCGTTCTTGTTCCTCGGTCCGACCGGTGTCGGCAAGACCGAGCTGGCCAAGGCTCTGGCGGAGTTTCTGTTCGAGGACGAGCGGGCCATGATCAGGATCGACATGAGCGAATACTCCGAAAAACACTCCGTGGCGCGGCTCGTCGGGGCACCTCCTGGCTACATCGGCTACGAGGAAGGCGGCCAGCTCACCGAGGCCGTTCGCCGTCGCCCGTACTCAGTGGTGCTGTTGGACGAGGTGGAGAAGGCGCACAGCGAAGTCTTCGACATCTTGCTGCAAGTGCTTGACGACGGCCGGCTGACCGACGGCCAGGGGCGTACGGTTGACTTCCGCAACACCTTGTTGATCTTGACTTCCAACTTGGGCTCGCAGTACCTCGCCGACCAGACGCTGGACGCTGAGACCAAGCGCAACGCCGTCATGGGTGTGGTGCGCGGGGCGTTCAAGCCTGAATTCCTAAACCGGCTAGATGAAGTCGTGCTCTTCGACGCCCTCGATACCGAGGAGCTTGCCAAGATCGTGGAGATCAACTTGGCCCGGCTCAACAAGCGGCTTGCTGATCGGCGGATTGCCGTGGAGGCGACTCCCGCCGCCAAGGAGTGGCTGGCACTCACCGGCTTCGACCCGGTCTTTGGTGCCCGCCCGCTGCGTCGGCTGATTCAGACGACGATTGAAGATCAACTTGCGCGCCGCGTGCTCGCTGGCGAGGTGCGCGAGGGTGCGGTCGTCACCTTCGACGCCGACGAAAGCAGCGACGGCTTGATCATCTTGCAGTCGCAGCCTGCCATTGCCTGAATGATTACCACCTATCCATCGACGTGTCAGCGTCTCAGCAGGCTATAGCCCGCTGAGACGCTGACAAGTCGGTAGGTCACCACCAGCCTTGCTTGTGCGCCCAGCGCAGCATGATCAACGATATGACCAGCATGATCAACAGCAAGATGCCGAGCGTGACCCAGTGCGTGGAATCGTTGACGATGACGTTCATCCCAACGACCGAGGACAGCGATGTAATGGGGAGGGTGATCGCCGCAATGACGGCGAGGCGCTCGGCGGCGATGGTCATTTTGGTGTCGGTACGCGCGCGGTAGAACTCGGTGACGCCCATCAGAAACACCAGCTGCGAATCGCTGATATGGGCGACGGTCTCGTACTGGTCGAGCAAGTCCTTCATCAGCTCCAGGCCCTCCGTCGGTGCAAAGGTCGTCAGTTTGATCGCCCGCCGATAGATCTCGCTGCCCTGCTCGGCCATGGTCTTGATGGTCAGCAGCTCATGTCGAGAAGCGAAGAGCTCGCTGAGGAACTCTTGCGGATCCTCGTCCACGTCAGCCATGACCCGCTGCTCCATCAGGCCGACATCACGCGCGATCTCGGCGACCAGTTCAGCTTCCCGGCGCGCGATCGAGGAGACGATGGCGTACGTGAGGCCAAAGGGCGACGTAGGCTGCAGGCGGCCGCTCTCCAGCCGGGCCGCCACCGCGTTGGTTTCGCGCAATGCGGACTCGATGGGGACCTTGGGGTTTAGCGGTCCATGCACGGTGACCAGGAAGTCTTCCCCAACGAATTGGTCCAGCTCGAGATAGTGCATGTGGCCGGCCGCACCGATCTCAGGTGCGTGCACGACGATGAAGACGTGGTGCGGATAGACGTGGACTCGGGGGACGTGGTTGCGGTTCCGGCTCTCGGCAATCGCCATCGGATGAAAGTGGAATCCGTTTGCGAGGAGCGCCTCGGCTTCATCGCTCCATTCCGGAATGTCGAGCCAGAGGAATCCGTCAGTGCGCTTCTGCAGGGCAGGCAGCTCGGCCAGGTCGTGATCGCTCACGCCGTCAAAGTCGATCCAGCGCAGCTTCATGGCGAGTCTCCCTTCCACGTTGTTTCTACACCACGACACCAGCGACGGCCGCTGCGTCAACCCGTGCGGGGTGCCGAGGAGCAGCCGTGAGGTCGGCGAGCCTGGTACTGCGGCCCGGCGCCGACGGCGCACTACTGGTGCCTGATTTGGCCTACGAGCGAGCTTTCACGCTCCGGGTTGGCCGTACGGACCAGTCCTATGTCGATCTTGATGATCCGTTGCGGCTGGAGTTTGACTACGTGCAGCGGCTGGTCGATGTGCTTGACAGCGTGGCCGAAAGAGAGCAGCGGCTGCGGGTGATCCACGTTGGGGGCGCTGGGATGACCCTGCCGCGGTATGTGGCGGCGACGCGTCCGAGCTCTGCGCAGATAGTGCTCGAGCCGGACACCGAGCTCACGGCCTTCGTCCGTCGCAACCTGCCCCTCCCGACTCGCAGCGGGATCAAGGTGCGTGGCACGGACGGCCGCCGCGGCATCGCGGGCTTGCGCGACGGGTATGCCGACATGGTGATCATCGACGCCTTCGTCGGCGCCCGGGTGCCGGCGGAGCTGACCACTGCCGAGTTCCTCGCCGATGCTCGGCGCGCGCTTTCCGATCATGGAGTGATCATCATCAATCTCACGGATCGAGGGCCGCTCTGTTACGCGCGGCGAGTGCTGGCGGGTGTGCATCTGGCGTTTCCGCATGTGCTGTTGTGTGCCGAGTCGTCGACGCTGAAGGGCCGCCGCTTCGGCAATGTGATCATCGCAGGCGGCGCGACACCGCTGCCATACGCCAGTATCGCGGACCGAACGGGACGGCCACCTTTTCCGTACCGCGTACTGCATGGTGTGCGGTTGAGGCAGCTGCTTGCCGGATCGGCACCGTTCAGCGACGACGATGCTGAGCAGTCTCCGGAGCCGGGGCCCGGCCTGAAGCACTTCGGGTGACCAGGAGTAGCCAAGACTCAGGTCGGTTTGCGCAAAGCTCCCAGCCTGTGGATCGCTTCGGCAAGCACCTGTTCCTGCTTGCAGAAGGCCCATCGCACGTACGGTCTTCCCGCTTCGATCCGGTCGTAGAACACCTGGTGGGGTATCGCGACGACTCGGCAACGGGTCGGGAGCTCTCGACAGAACTGCACGCCGTCGGTGTAGCCGAGGGGCCGGACGTCGGTGGTCATGAAGTATGTGCCGCGCGGCACGATCGGCGCGAGTCCGATTGACCGCAAGCCCGCTGCCAGCTGGTCGCGCCTGTCCTGGAGGTCCAGCCGGGCTTTCTCGACCCACTCGTCGCCCTCGTTGAGAGCGCGGGCGACGGCCGGCTGGAACGGGGCGCCGGAGACGTAGCTGAGGAACTGTTTCACTGCAGTGATCTCGTTGATCAACTCCGGCGTAGCGAGCGCCCAGCCGATCTTCCACCCGGTTGCCGAGAACGTCTTGCCGGCGGAGGAGATCCGCACTGTCCGCTCTCGCATTCCGGGGAAGGTGGCCAGCGGCACATGTTGGGCGTCGGTGAAGGTCAGATGCTCATAGACCTCGTCGCAGATGACCAGCACATCGTGCTGAACCGCCAACTCCGCAATGGCGACAAGATCGTCTCGATCCAGCACGGCCCCGGTGGGATTGTGTGGAGAGTTGATCAACAGCGCCTTGGTCTTGGGAGTGAACGCTGCCGCGAGCTCCGCGTGATCCAGCCGGAAGTCTGGACCGAACAGCCCTACTCCAACGCGTTGCCCGCCGGCGAGCTCGATGGAGGCGGCGTAGGAGTCGTAGAAGGGCTCCAGGGCGATCACCTCGTCGCCGGGGTCGACAAACGCCAGGATCGACGCCGCCAGTGCCTCGGTGGCGCCCGTCGTGACCAGGACCTCCGACTCCGCGTCGTACCTGAGGCCGTAGTGCCGACTGCTGTGCTGCGCGATGGCTTGCCGCAGCGGCAGGATGCCGCGGCCAGGTGGGTACTGATTGATCCCGTGAGCAATCGCCGCCCGCGCCTCCTCGAGCATGAAGGCCGGGCCGTCGGTGTCCGGGAAACCTTGGCCCAAGTTGATTGACTGGGTCGTAAGGGCGAGCGCAGACATCTCGGCGAAGATCGTGGTTGAGGCCGAGCGGATGCGTTCGGCTTTCCAGGCAGAGGCCATACCGAGACCCTAGTTCCCTCATGTGGCGGTGGCTCCCAGGTCTGCATCCCGCGGGCGAATCCCAGGCCGACCGCCGAGACCTAGTGTCGTGTCTCCTAAGTCTCTCTACGATTGGCGCCGCCCAGGCACGCACCTCGCGGCGTTCTCCTCGGTCGGCATACGACTCGGTATCCCTCCCTCGTCGGCCTTGCGATGCACGCACCTGAACGACGCCAACCGCAAAGGAACTTAGGAGACACGACACTGGGGTTAGGCTCAAGTTTGACAACGATGTCCGTTGAGCCAGGGAGGTTATCGATGTCAAACGCGACGGAAGCAACGTTGCTGGAGTCGGTACCGGATGGGCTGTTCATTGGCGGTGAATGGCATTCGGCGGCATCTGGTGCCACGTTGAATGTGTACGATCCCGCGACTGGCGAGGTGATCAAGACCATCGCCGATGCCGGCGTCGAGGATGGTGCTGCCGCCATGGACGCAGCGGCCGATGCTGCCCCCGCTTGGGCCAAGACACCACCTCGAGAGCGCGCCGAGATCCTGCGCCGGGCGTTCGACCTGGTACGCGAACGCCAAGACCAGGTTGCGCTGCTGATGACCCTCGAGATGGGCAAACCACTGGCCGAGTCCAAGGCTGAGGTCACCTACGGTGGTGAGTTTCTGCGCTGGTTCTCCGAGGAGGCCGTGCGGATCTTCGGCCGTTATGGAACCAATCCTGAGGGCACCGGCCGGATGATCGTCTCGCAACATCCAGTCGGCCCCTGTTTCTTGATCACTCCCTGGAACTTTCCGCTGGCCATGGCGACTCGCAAGACAGCGCCGGCGCTCGCTGCTGGCTGCACCGTGGTGATCAAGCCTCCGGAGCTGACCCCGTTGACGACGCTGTACTTCGTCAAGCTGCTCGCCGAGGCGGGCCTGCCACCGGGTGTGGTCAACGTGATCACAACCTCAACATCAGGGAAAGTGTCGGGACCGATCATCGCCGATCCCCGGCTGCGCAAACTCAGTTTCACCGGGTCGACGGAGGTAGGCCGCAAGCTGCTCCAGCAGGCCGCGGAGGGCATCCTGCGTACCTCGATGGAGTTAGGCGGCAACGCGCCCTTCCTGATCTTTGACGATGCCGATCTTGGTGCGGCCGTTGACGGGGCGATGCTGGCCAAGTTCCGCAACATCGGTCAAGCGTGCACCGCTGCGAACCGGTTCATCGTGCACGAGGCCATTGCCGACGAGTTCGCTGCCCGCGCTACCGAGCGGGTGCAAGCTTTCAAAGTCGGCCGAGGAACCGAGGACGGTGTCCAGATTGGTCCGCTGATCAACGCCGATGCGGTCGATAAGGCCCACGCGCTGCTGCTTGACGCGACCAACCGCGGCGCCAAAGTGCTGACCGGCGGCCACGCGATCGATGGGCCGGGCACGTTCTACGAGCCGACCGTTGTCACCGGGGTACGCCCCGGCAGCGACATCCTTCGCGAAGAGATCTTCGGGCCAGTGCTGAGCATCGTGACCTTTGGTGACGAGGATGAAGCGGTGCGGATCGCCAACAACACGGAGTATGGCCTCGTCGGCTACGCCTACACCAAAGACCTGGCGCGCGGCCAGCGGCTCATCGAGTCGTTGGAGACCGGGATGCTGGGTCTCAATGTCGGCGTGGTGTCCAACGCGGCAGCTCCCTTCGGCGGCGTGAAACAGTCCGGAATCGGGCGTGAAGGCGGCTTTGAGGGGATTCACGAGTACCTGTCCACCAAGTACACGCTGACGCCTAACCCATTTGCCGGCAGGTAAGCGGTCGGACGCGAGCGAGCACAAGATATTGTGCCGGGCGTGAGCACGTCGATGGTCGCTGAGGACACGGCTGAGCTGATTGCGCACATCAAGGCGATGGCGATCGTCCACGGGAGAGTCACCTTGGCGTCCGGGCGTACAGCGGACTACTACGTCGACATGCGGCGCGTCACGCTGGACGGAGTCGCAGCGCCAATCGTCGGCCGCGTGATGCGTGCCCTGGTCGCCGACTGGGATTTCGAGGCCGTCGGCGGTCTCACACTGGGCGCTGACCCGGTTGCCACCGCCATGCTGCACGCGGCCGCGGCTGCGGGAGAGCGGCTCGACGCATTCGTGGTTCGCAAGCAGGGCAAGGCCCACGGCCTGCAGCAACGCATCGAGGGATCACCCGTGGCAGGCCGACGCGTGCTTGCGGTGGAGGACACCAGTACGACGGGTGGCTCAGTCTTGACCGCCGTCGAGGCTTTGCAGGAGGCCGGAGCACAGGTGATCGGAGTGGCCGTCATCGTCGACCGGAACACCGGCGCCAAGGAGGCCGTCGAGGCGGCCGGGCTGGCGTACCGCTCGGCGATCTCTGCACACGACCTTGGTTTGGAGTAAGGCCTACCGGCACCTTGCCGCACTTACCCGTTAGGGTAAATGGACTGAGTTGGTCGAAAACCTGATGCCGCCCGTCGACAGGCTCAGGGCGCATGCGTCGCAAGCTAAGGAGATTTGATGGGTACCGCCATCACCGTGATCATCATCATTTTGGTGATCGTCGTCATTCTCGCGCTCATCGGCATGTCCTCGTACAACGGCTTCGTCAAGTCCCGCAATCTGATTCAGGAGTCCTGGCGACAGATCGACGTCGAACTCAACCGCCGCTACGAGCTGATCCCGAACCTGGTCGAGACTGTGCGGGCGTACGCCGCTCATGAGCGCAACACCCTGGAGGACATCACCAGGCTCCGCAGCCAGGCCCAGCAGCTTTCGCAGTCCGAAGGCTCGCTGCCAAGCCAGCAGCGCGCCGATGTCGAGGCCGCGCTCTCTGGTGCGGTGAGGAATTTGATCGTCAGTGTCGAGGCTTACCCGGATCTGAAGAGCAACCAGAACTTTCTGGAGCTGCAGCGGCAGCTAGCCGAAACAGAGGACCGGATCGCCGCAGGCCGCCGCTTCTACAACGCCAACGTGCGGGTCTACAACACCAAGGTCGAGTCGGTGCCATCGAACATCATCGCCGGGATGTTCAAGTTCGAGAAGGCCACCTATTTCCAGGTCGACGAGCCGGCCGTACGCCAGGCGCCCGATGTGAGCTTCGGGGAGATCGCCTACCGTGGCGATCCGCAGCAACAGCAGCTTCCGCCGCAGCAGTCGGCGCCCCCGGTGGAGTTCGATCCGCGTAGCGACGAGCTGCCCAATCCGCAGGAGTATCAGCAGCCGCCCCAACCACCACAGCAGCGCGGCTCTCAGGCACCGCAGCCAGGTGGTTACGTGCCGCCGGAAACCGGACCACAGACTCCGAACCAGCAGTAGTGATCCGGGGGTCGGCCGTGCCCGCGGAGATGACCTACCAACAGCTCGGACTTTCTGGCCTCACCGTCTCCACTGTCGGACTCGGCTGCAACAACTTCGGCGCTCGAATGGCCGACGAGGACGTGCCGGCCGTGGTGAATGCCGCAATCGATACCGGGATCACACTGTTCGACACGGCCGACGTCTATGGAAATGCGGGCGGCTCGGAGGTCTTACTGGGCAACGCGCTCGGCGCACGTCGCGGCGAGGTGGTCATCGCGACCAAGTTCGGCTCCGACATGCGCGGCTCGAACGGTCCGGATTGGGGTGCCCGGGGCTCGCGCCGTTACATCAGGATTGCCGTGGAGAACAGTCTGCGTCGCCTTGGGACGGACTGGATTGATCTCTACCAGCTGCATGAGCCGGATCCCCATACGCCGATCGAGGAGACGCTGGCTGCCCTTACTGAAGTTGTCGCCGAGGGCAAGGTGCGCTACGTCGGCTCATCCAACCTTGCTGGCTGGCAGGTGATCGATGCCGACTGGACATCTCGAACCAGCGGCTTTGAGGCCTTCATCTCTGCACAGAACGAGTACTCCTGGCTGAACCGCTTAGCCGAGACCGAACTCGTCCCCGCCTTGGAGCACGCCGGCCAGAGCCTGCTGCCGTACTTTCCGCTGGCCTCTGGACTGCTCACTGGCAAGTACCAGCGCGGGGAGCCCCCTCCCGCCGGCAGCCGGTTGGCGCGCAATCGGGTTCGGCTGGACAAGGCGAACTTCGATCTGATCGAGGCGATCGAGGCGTACGCAGCCGAGCGAGATCTCTCGATGCTTCAGATTGCGATCGGAGGTCTGGCGGCCATGCCGACCGTTGGCTCGGTGATTGCGGGTGCCACGTCGGCCGAGCAGGTCGACGAGAACGCCTCCGCCGGACTCTGGGTGCCCAGCGGAGATGACCTTGAGGCGCTGTTGGAGATCACCAAGCCGGCTACCTAGCGACTGAGGATGAGAAGTACAGAACAACAGCGCGGATTGTGCCGAGAGTATGCGGCATAACCCGCCCACCAGTTCACCACCTCGCGTATTAGACGGCGGCAGACTCCTGATTGCGGCGCCGCCGGTGCAGGACGTACTCGATCCCCATCGGGACGAGTGAGGCGAGCACGATCAAGATCAGCACCAGGTCGATGTTGTTCTTGATGAAATCGATGTTGCCGAGGAAGTAGCCGGCGATGGTGATTCCGCACGCCCAGAGCACGCCGCCTATAGCGGTGTAAGTGATGAAATGCCGAAAATCCATCTTGCCGACGCCGGCGACCAGGGTGACGAAGGTGCGCACGATCGGAACGAAGCGCGCCAGGATGAGTGCACGATTGCCATAGCGCTCGAAGAAGAGGTGGGTCCGGTCCACGTAGGACTGTTTGAAGATCTTGCCCGCCAGCCCCGAACGCGGTTTGAACAGCGGCGGACCGATCTTGCGACCGATCGCGTAGCCGCTTACGTTGCCGAGCACCGCGGCAACGGTCAGCACAGTGCAGACAAACACCAGGTTGTAAGGGATCACGCCCGCCGCCGTTAGCAGCCCCACGGTGAACAGCAACGAGTCGCCCGGCAAGATCGCGAAGAGCCCGCACTCGGCGAAGACGATGAACGCCACACCCCAGAGGGCGTAGGGCCCGAAGAACTTGATCAGTTCGTCGGGGTCCATCCAGGACGGCAGCAGCATCGGCATCAGCCCGGCGGCGGCCTCGAGTGGGGTCACGTCGGGAAACGGTACCGTCGCAGACTGTGAGTTTCCTAAATACCGGATCGCGCGCCGCCGTGCTGAGCAGAAGCGAGCAGACACGCTTTTCGTCTGCGAGTGACGACGAAGTAGGCGGAGATCGAGCGCGATCCGCAGCGAGCGGGAGCGAGCAATTGAACAGAGCAAGGGGGGCGACCCCCTTGAACCCCCGCAGGGCGCGACGCAACCCATGAGCGACCGCCGACGCACCCTAGGCGAGGATCAGATCGCGGCCGCGTCTGGAACGCCTGGGGTAGGACCGCATCCGAAGCCGTGGCCTGACGACCCAAGGCTGGACCCGGAGCTGCTCGAGCACGGCGATCGCCGCAACGTGATCGACCGTTATCGCTACTGGACGGTGTCTGCCATCGTGGCCGATCTGGAAACCAGGAGGCATTCGCTACACATCGCGATCCAGAACTGGGAGCACGACTTCAACATTGGCTCCATCGTGCGGACCGCCAACGCCTTCAACGTGGCGGGTGTGCACATCATCGGCCGTCGGCGTTGGAACCGGCGGGGAGCGATGGTGACCGATCGCTATCTCCATGTCGAGCACCATGCATCGGTCGCGGACTTCGCCGGCCGGCTGGCAGCCGATGGCTACGTCGTCATTGGCGTGGACAATCTCGAGGGCGCGGTGCCGTTGGAGACCTATGAGTTACCCCAGCGGACCTGCCTGGTGTTTGGCTCAGAGGGTCCCGGGCTCACCGATGAGCTCGTGGCTGTCTGCAAGCAGCTGGTCGCCATCACCCAGTACGGCTCCTCGCGATCTCTCAACGCCGGTGCCGCGGCGGCCATCGCGATGTATCACTGGGCGCTCCGCTGGACGGGCTCACGCGGTGCCCCCGAGTAGCTCAGCAGAATCGTTTTCCGGGTTGTCGCTCTCCGGGAAGGCTCCCCATACTGGCAGTGAGGTCGGAAACTGGTCTCGCGAGTTCGATCGGATCGGGGGGTGAGGACGCAGTGCAATACGACCATGGCCGGGATGGTCTCGGGACCCTTCGACTTGATCGCCAACAAGCCTCAGCAACTACCAAGCGCGTCCAGGTCCGCAGCATCCTCGAGCGCCTGATTGAGACCGAACTGAACCCTGGCGACGCCATCCCGTCCGAGCGGGCACTGGTGGGACGCCTCGCTGTCAGCCGGGTCACAGTCCGTCAGGCGATTGCGGACCTGGTTGCGGCTGGGGTCCTGGAACGAGTGCACGGCAAGGGGACCTACCTCACCGGCCCCCAGGTGAACTCGCGACTGCATCTGACATCGTTCTCGCGTGAGATGCGCGATCGCGGCCTCCGCCCGGCAACGGTGGTCCTCTCCGCGACCGAAGAGTCGGCCGATGATGACGTGTGCTACGCCCTGCGGATCGCTCCCGGCCAGTCCGTCGTCCGAGTGGAGAGGCTGCGCACAGCGGACGGCACGCCGATGGCGTACGAGGTTGGTCACTACCCGTCGCTTCTGTTTCCGGGACTGCTGAAACGAGAACTCGGGTCCCTCTACGACGTGTTTGCGAGCGAGTATGGGGTGGTGGTCAGCAGCGGTGAGCAGACAGTGCGAGCCGAATCGGCCGATGCCCATCGGGCCCGCATCCTGGGAATTGCGAAACGCGCACCACTGCTCGTGCAGGAGCGCGTGACGTACGCAGGCGAGCGAGCCATCGAGATGTCGACCTCCTGGTATCGCGCGGACCGCTATCGCATCCATATGGCCATTACGCCCCGCGGCGCTCGGGAGAGCTAGCCGATGGCGCCATGAGCACGAGTCCGATCTCTGAGCTGGTCGTTCTCTACGATCCGGGACCGCTCGCCGGGAAGGTGGCGCGGCGGCGCCGGTTGATGCGGTCTCGCCTGCTCAGTCTGGGCATCACCGTCGCGGTCCTGTTACTGATCTATCTGTGGCGGCGGGAGGACCTGCAAGGTGCATTCTTCGTGGTCCTGTACGCCCTGATCTTGTGCGTGTCGCTGGCGTGGCTGAGTGCTAGTGCCGCTCTGTATGTGCTCGCCAAACGAGAATTGGCAACCCTCGGGAGCGGCATTGCCATTCGGATCGGTCCACCCGGCATCCAGGTCGCCGGGTTGGGCGCATCGTGGCCAGAGGTTGCGGCCATCGATACCATCAAAGGTGGCCTGGGCCGGGACTCGCGGCTTCGGCTCACCACCACTGACGGTCGACAGGCTGACGTACCGCTGGATCAAGTCAGCGTGTTTCCGGCCACCCTCGACAGCACGGTTCGCGCCTTCTCCGCTGGCCGCCATGGGGTCGACTTGTCGGCGCTGGAAAGCTGAGATAGAACGCTCCAATTACCACGGCTGCGCGTTCTTTTGACAGACTGTGCATTTACGTGCGCGTGATCGCGAACGCAGGAAAATTCGGCTGGTAGGAAAGGAACTGACCGAGCATGCCCATCGCCACCCCTGAGGTCTATGCCGCGATGCTGGACGCGGCCAAGCAGGGCTCATTTGCCTACCCAGCCATCAATGTCAGCTCCTCCCAGACGTTGAACGCCGCGCTGCAGGGCTTCACCGAAGCCGGATCGGATGGCATCGTCCAGGTCTCCACCGGTGGCGCGGAGTACTTGTCAGGCCCAACGATCAAGAACATGGTCGCCGGCGCGGTGGCGTTGGCGGAGTTCGCGCATGAGGTCGCGAGGAACTACCCGATCAACGTCGCCTTGCACACCGACCACTGTCCGAAGGACAAGCTGGACGCCTATGCGCGGCCACTGCTCGCAATTTCCGCCGAGCGGGTCAAGGCGGGGGGCCTGCCGCTCTTCCAGTCGCACATGTGGGACGGCTCGGCTGTACCCCTCGAGGAGAACTTGTCGATCGCTGAGGAGTTGCTGGCGCAGACGTCGGCCGCCAATGTGATCTTGGAAATCGAGGTGGGTGTGGTCGGCGGTGAGGAGGACGGCGTCAGCGCCGAGATCAACGAGAAGCTCTACACGACTGTCGAGGACGGATTGCGGACCGTCGACGTGCTCGGTACCGGCGAGAAGGGCCGCTACATCACTGCGTTGACCTTCGGCAATGTGCACGGCGTGTACAAGCCGGGCGCGGTCAAGCTGCGTCCCGAGGTTCTCAAGGAGATCCAGGAGGAGGTCGGGGCCAAGATCGGCAAGGAGCGGCCCTTCGACCTGGTCTTCCATGGTGGCTCCGGCTCGACGCTGGAGGAGATCCGGGCGGCGGTCGACTATGGCGTGATCAAGATGAACATCGACACCGACACCCAGTACGCGTTCACCCGTCCGGCGGCGGGGCACATGTTCACCAACTACGACGGTGTACTGAAGGTCGATGGTGAGGTGGGCAACAAGAAGGCGTACGACCCGCGAGCCTGGGGCAAGGTGGCCGAGGCGGGCATGGCTAAGCGTGTGGTCGAGGCCTGCGAAGACCTGCGCTCGGCTGGTACGTCTCTGAACAAGTAACGTCGTCCGCGCGTTCACTTGCTGCGCTCTTGATCGCTTCATCCCCGGTACGCGTTTCTTGCGTGGACTCCCGGCGTAGACCGACCGTGTGGACCGGCGCCAAAGGTTTGTGGTCGGGTTGGCTAGAAATCTGCAGTTTCGCGTAGCTTCCGTTTCAAGCGTTCTTAGCCTTTGGCGCCGGTCCACACGGCCGGTCTTCGCCTTGTTCTCGTGGCGTGCGGGTTGGCCTTCGCGGGTGGCGGCGTCGACTTGTGGGTTCATCGAGCTCCAGGTGCGCAGGCTGCTCGCGAGGCGCTGTGGGTCGCGCTCGGTCTGCGGGCAACGATCACTCACTTGGCATTGCCGTCGCACGCGCCTGTCTCCCGGGAGTGCCTCGGATGAACCTGACTATTGGACTCTTCCGGCCCGCCGCCCTGGAAAGTTCACTCTAGCTGCGACTCTCTTCCCGCGATTACGCCTGAGCCAGGGATCGGAGGATCGCCTGGCGTGAAGTTGCCAGGGACTCCGACTGCATTTTCCATCTGCGTGGGCCACTCAAATGGCCATGTGCTGATCGCGTGAACGTTTGTTGTTGTCTCCGCGTCATTTAGCAGTAGGCACGTTTGCCGAAATTGGGTCGTTTGCAGGCAAAGGGAGGTTGACATGGCGTTGCGCAACTACCTCGTGGGCGAGGTGGCCGAGGACTTTGTTGATGGACTGCTCACACGGAGGGAGGCGCTGCGAAGGCTGACCCTGCTTGGCCTCAGTGTGAGCAGTGCGACCGCCCTGCTTGCCGCTTGCGGAGAGCCGACGGGGACGGGTGGGGCGACATCGCCTGCGGCCGCTACGCCAACGCCTGCGCCCCTCACGACAACCCCAGGAAGAACTGCGACGACCAAGCCAGGGGAATCGGTGCGCTTTGCCGGCCCGGCCGGGGAGCTGCAGGGCGCGTGGGCTGCCGCAGAGGATCCTCAGGGCGCTCTTCTCGTCATCCATGAGAACCGCGGTCTCACTCCGCACTTCTTTGACCTGGTGGGACGGTTCGCCGCCGCCTCGTACTCGGCGCTGTGCGTGGACCTGCTCTCAGCCCAAGGTGGCACCGGGTCGCTGCAGGATCCAGCGGCCGCACCGACCACGCTTGCGAACACCCCGCCCGAACAGATGGTCGCGGATCTCAAGGCCGGGATCGACGAGCTCCAGAAGCGAGCGTCTGACGCGAAGGTCGGGGCGGTCGGGTTCTGCTTCGGTGGCGGCATGACGTGGAACCTGCTCCAGACCGGTGAACAGCGTCTGGCTGCCGCCGTCCCGTTCTACGGACCCGCGCCCGAGACTCCCGATTTCAGCAAGGCCAAGGCAGCTGTTTACGCGATGTACGGTGAGCAGGACGAACGCGTGAACGCGACCCGCGACCGCGCGGAGGCGGCGCTCAAGGCAGCCGGATTGACCTACGAAATTCGTACCTTCGCCGGAGCTGGCCATGCGTTCTTCAATGACACCGGCCCCCGCTACAACGCCGAAGCCGCCCAGCAGGCGTGGCAGGACATGCTGGACTGGTTCAACCAGCACCTGGCGTGAGGATAGAGGCAGGTCCAGAGAGCGGCGCTAGTCTTCGGAGGGTGTCCACCGTTGTTGCTGACCGGCCTGCCCCCGTGAGCCGGGTGTGGTCGGGCAGCAAGATCATCGCCGAGGATCTGACCGGCGAAGACCTGAGCGATGTGCTGGAGCTGCACTCGGACGCATCAGCATGGTGGGTACTCCCTCGAGACGCGGACTACGCGGCCGTGGAGCTGCGCCATATCGCGCACGCCCTCGAGCTCGACGACCTGGCGATTAGGGATCTGCTGGCTGATGACAGGCGGGCTAAGTTCGAGGCGGTCGGGCAGTCTCGGCTGGTCATCACCAATGCGGTCTCAGTCGACAAGGATCGCGCAGAGATCCACGCGCATCCGGTCTCGATCATCGCGACCGATCGCGCCCTGATCTGTCTGGCGGAGCCGACTCCGGACTTCCAACCGGCCCGGCTGCTTATGCAGAAGGAAGAACTGATCGCCCACGGCGGCATCGAGGCGGCCGTCCAAGCCGTGATCGCGGCCGTGATCCGCACGTATGAGGACGCGGTTCAGTGGCTCGAAGACTCCAACGACGAGCTCGCAGGTGTGCTGTTCGAAGAGCGACCGCTCAACAAGCCTGAACAGCTGCACGCTTTCCAGCTCCGATCAGCCCTCTCCCACTTGCGCCGGCTCACTGATCCCATGCGAACGGTGATGATCGACATCGTCGAGAGCCCACCCCGGGCCCGGAAGGCGAAGACGGGGCGAGACGTTGCGATCGACCGTAGCTGGGTGATGCTGTCTGAGCAGCACGGCCGCGTGGCCAACGCTGCCGATGCGCTGCGCGAGGCCCTGTCATCAATCTTCGACACCAGCCTTGCCCTCGCCGATGTGCGGCTGAACCAGATTATGAAGAAACTCACCGCGTGGGCGGCCATCCTCGCCGTTCCTACCCTGGTGACGAGTTTCGTCGGAATGAACGTCGGCTTCCCGCTTCACGGCACGAGCACGGGCTTCTGGGTCTATTTCCTGCTGATGATCGCAGTTAGCGTGGTGCTGTACGTCGTTTTCCGGGCCAAGGATTGGCTCTAATCGGTCTCGCGCAACGCCGAGGAGGATGGCTTCGGTAGGGTTACGTCGCAAGAGTCCCTGTGGCGAATGCGCCCAGGGGCTTCGGTTTTCTCTACGCAGTAGGGAGCTAGAAGGGACGGCGATCTATGCCGGCGATTGTGGTGGTGGGCGCCCAGTGGGGCGACGAAGGGAAGGGAAAGGCGACCGACCAGCTCGGTGATCGCGTCGACTACTGCGTCCGCTACTCAGGCGGCAACAACGCCGGACACACAGTCGTGGTTGACGGCGAACGCTACGCCTTGCACCTGCTTCCATCGGGCATCCTGAACCCCAACTGCGTCCCAGTGATCGGCAACGGAGTCGTAGTCGACCTCGATGTGCTGTTCGACGAGATTGAGGGGCTGGCGGCGCGTGGTGTGGACGCTTCGCACATGGTCATTTCTGCGAGCGCGCACATCATCACCTCCTACCACCAGGTGATCGACAAGGTCACCGAGCGTTTCCTCGGCAAGGCCCGGATCGGCACAACCGGACGCGGCGTCGGTCCGGCGTACGCGGATAAGGTCAACCGGATCGGCCTGCGGATTCAGGACCTCTTCGACGAGTCGATCCTTCGCCAGAAGGTGGAGGCGGCCCTCGAGCAGAAGAACCATCTGCTGGTCAAGGTCTACAACAGGCGGATGATCGATCCGGCCGAGGTCGCCGATCACCTGATGTCCCATGCAGACCGGATCCGACCGCACGTCGTTGACGTTAGCGTGCTGCTTAACGAAGCACTCGACGCTGGAAAGGTCGTGCTGTTCGAAGGCGCCCAGGCCCACCATCTCGATGTCGATCATGGAACCTATCCGTACGTCACCTCCTCCAACCCAGTTGCCGGCGGCGCGTGCGTCGGTACCGGAGTGGGTCCGACGCGAATCGACAGGGTTGTCGGAATCGCGAAGGCCTATACCACGCGGGTCGGTGAGGGACCGATGCCGACCGAGCTGCTCGACTCAAACGGCGACAAGCTTCGCGAGGCCGGTGTCGAGTTCGGGACCACCACCGGGCGCAAGCGGCGCTGTGGCTGGTTTGATGCTTTGGTCGTCCAGACGGCAGCGCGAGCCAATGCGTTTACTGACATCTTCTTGACCAAGCTCGACGTGCTCACCGGCTGGGAGAAGATCCCGGTCTGTGTTGGCTACCGGGTGAACGGCATTCGCCATGACAGCATGCCGCTCACTCAGTCGGAGTTTCACCATGCCATCCCGATTTACGAAGAGTTGGACGGGTGGACTGAGGACATCACTGGTTGTCGGGAATTCGACGACCTGCCGAAGAACACGCGGGCATACGTGAACCGGATTGAAGAGCTCTGCGGCGCCCGGGTCTCCGGCATTGGTGTTGGCCCTTCTCGCGAGCAATCGATCGTCATTCACGATCTGCTGTGATTTAGGCGTCTGCTCGCGCAGAGTCGCTGAAATCCGCGGTCGAGTGACAGTGATCTGGACGAGCGTGCAGGGGGCGACATCAGTCGGATGCGGGGAACAAGGCAGGGAAGCCCATCAGCGGGTAGAGATCGTCATGGTGGAAGCGGGTGAGAGCATTGATGCGGTCGCCCGCCAGCGTGAGAACGAACAATCCGGCTGGTTTCGCTGTCGACTCCCCGCGATCAGTGAGGTAGCTGGCCAAGGCAGGTTGGTTGTTGGCCCGGCCAGGAAGCAGATAGACCCGGCGGTCCATGCGAAAGTCGAAGCTGGCCTCGAGGAAGGACCGGATCGCGTTCAGGCCGTGGTACTGGTGCGGCGCCGGAGGCATGGACAGCCAGGCGTCATCGGTGAGCAATGTGAGGACGCCGTTGATGTCGGCAGTGACGTACGCGTCGGCGAAGCGCCGCGCGAGGTTGCGCTCCTCGACCCGCGGGGGCAGCTGGCGGCTGTCAGTCCTGTCGCGCGAACTCTCCAGTGCCGCACGACCGCGTTGCAGAGTTCCCTTGACCGCCGTCTGGCTGGTCCTGAGCATCGCTGCCACCTCTTCGGTGCCGAAGCCCAGAACGTCGCGCAGCAGAACGGTTGCGGCCTGGCGGGGAGGCATCCGTTGCAAGCCAGCAACGAAGGCGAGCTCGATCGCTTCGGTCTGGCTGTAGCGGGCCTCCGGCCCCGGCGCCGTGTCAGGGATTCCTTCAAGCAAGGTGTCGGGATAGGGCTGCAGCCACCGGATCTCATCACGTTGCGTCGGTTCTGGCGGCTGGAACGGTGGTCTCGGCTCGCTCGGAATCCGCCGGGCGCCAGCCCGGATGGCGTTGAGGCAGGTATTGGTAGCGATGCGGTAGAGCCACGAGCGCACCGAGGAACGCCCTTCAAATCCGGCGAGACCTCGCCAGGCCGCCAACAGCGTCTCCTGCAACATGTCCTCGGCGTCGGTTAGCGAGCCAAGCATTCGGTAGCAATGTGCCAATAGCTCACGCCGATACGGATCAGTGAGATCCCGGAAAGCCTGCTCGTCGCCGGCGTGGGCTCGCTCCACCGTGACCCGATCCACCCCGTAAGCATGGCTCCTTTTTTCTAGAGCTGCTCGCGCATCGCGCTCTGTTTCATTGCTCGCTTCCGCTCGCTGCGATGTTCGCTTGGTTGCCGCCGTCTTCGTCGGAGCTGACGGAACGGAAAAGCGTTGTTCCGCCATCTCCTCCTGCAGATCGGCGGCGCGAACATCGAGAATTCGCCGCGCCTCGTCGTTCGCAGAGGAAAAAGCTGATTTCTGATCGAATCCGCTTGGCAGCGTTCCGTCGACGGCCGCGACGGTGTCTGTATGAGTAGGAGGACAGACTCGCCTCCGATTCAGCAATGACAAAGGAGATGAGGATGACCGAAGTCACGAGCCCTGCGCTGGACATCGCGCTGGCCTACCACCGGGCCTGGACGAGCTATGACCTGGAGAAGGCGATGACCTACATTGCCGACGAGATCGTCTGCGACGCGCCCGCCGGTCGTTTGGAAGGGGCGGTCGCGTACCGCCAATTCATGGGCCCATTCGTGCAGATCCTCACCGGCTCGAAACTCATCGCCGCTTTCGGCGACGATGAAACAGCGATCGTCGTGTACGACACCGAAACGGTGCCAGTCAAGAGCGCTCCCGGCGCCGAATGCGTCACCGTCAAGGACGGCCGGATCACTTATAGCCGGTTCATCTTCGACAGAGCCCCCTTTGATGCTGCTCGCAAGAGTTAAGCCCCGCAGGAGTTGAGCACTCCTCGAATCTGCCAGGCGGCCGATAGGAGCGGGCCTGCATAGAGTTGTTGGCATCAGCCAGTTCGAGGGGGGCAAGTGGTACGCAAAGCGACCGCACAGGATGTGGCAGACCTCGCCGGGGTGTCACGCAGTGCGGTCTCACTCGTCCTGAACGGTCGCGCGCAGGGTCACATCGCGCGTGATAAGCAGCAGGCAGTCCTTGACGCGGCCCGCCGGCTGAACTACACGCCGAACGCGGTGGCGCTCAGCCTGCGCAATCGGCGTAGCCGCACGATCGGCGTGCTGACGTGGCCGGGCGCGAATGGATTCGCGGGGCCCATGCTGCACGCGACGCTGGAGACCGCGACCAAGGCCGGCTACTTGCTGATCTTCATGGATACTGCCAACGATCGTGATCATCAGGGCCGCGCCCTAGCGACGCTCCATGATCGTCAGGTGGATGCCTTGCTGGTGATCGCACCCGATCTCATCAACTACCGCCCTGTCGAGGTCATGGCGATCATCCCGACGATCTTGGTCAACTGCCTCGACCCGAACGCCGGCGTGACAAGCATCGTTCCGGACGAGCAGGGCGCGGGATCCGCCGCGGCGCGAGTTCTCATCGAGGCCGGGCACACGTGTATTGGCGTCGTCGCTGGACCTTCGGACTCCATGCAGAGCCGTTTGCGTCTGGCGGGCATCGAGGCGACGGCCGCAGCCGAGCACATTGCCGTTTCAGTGCAGGCCGTCGCGAACCGCGACATCGACTCGGGCTTCGACGCCGCTCGTGCGCTGCTCAGTGCGCCAGGTGCCCCGACCGCATTGATCTGCACCCACGAGCGGATAGCAGTCGGTGCACGGCTTGCTGCCGCTGACCTTGGGCTCGCCATTCCGGCCGATCTGTCGATCGTCAGCCTTGACGACGGCGAGCTGCTGGCATCAAGCCTCGTTCCGCCGTTGACGACCATCGAGCGCCCGGATCGGGCCATGGCAGAGCAGGCCGTGACCATGACGCTGCAGCGCTTCGATGAGGACAGCGAAGGACAGATTCCGCAATACTCATTCAGCTGCCGGGCCGCAATCCGGGAGTCGGTCGCACGTCCGCGGCGCCCTAATCGGCGACCCTGCCGCCCAGCCGATAGGCGGTGACCGCAGCGCCGTCCACGATCCACCTACTGTCGGCGGTCGGATAGGCGCGCGTGGTGTGGCTTGCTCCACGATGAAAGGTCTCCACCACGCTGCCGTCGACGAAGATCCTGGCCGGATCGGCCGGCGTTCCGTCCACCGAGGACACCAGCGCATCGGCACCGTCGCCGACGAGCCGCAGGGCAACCGGGCCGCCGGCAACCAATTCAAAGGCCCTGGCTTGGAACGGCACGCTCGGCTGCCAGGCCAGGCGCCCAAGGCGCAGCGCCGCGAGCTCAGATGCCGGCCGCGTGCCGAGGACGCCGTCGCGTACGTAGAGCTCACGCGGAAAGGTCAGTGCGCCTGCCCAGCCGGCCTCAGCGATTTGCTGGTCGCTGCGTCCGAGCTCCCAAGCCCAACCCCAGAGCAGCGTACGATCCGGTTCGGCGAGCACCTGCGGAGCGTAGAAGGTGGGGCCTTCATCGACCACACCCCCGGAGGTGGCCTTGAAGACCCAGCCCTGACCCTGGGCGACCAGGTCGCCAACCAGGTATCGCACTCCGGCCAGCTGCCGGACGCCATTGGGCCCGTGCCACAGCGAGACCAGCAGCACCCAGTGGCCGTCAACCTGCACAAGATTCGGGCACTCCCAGATGTTGGCTGCCGCTACCTCAGCGGCAATTGGGTCGTCAGTGCTGAGCAAGGTCCCCAGCTCACTCCAGCACGTCAGGTCGTCGCAGCCATAGAGCAGGAGCCGCGGGGGCCCCGAGGGTTGTCCGGACCCTTGCACGGCATATCGGCGGCATTCGTGCACGAAGACGAACGGATCCCGCACCTCATCGAGCCCCAAGACTGCCGAGATGCCCGTGACCGGCGACTCATCCTGCTCCCAATGAATTAGGGACCGATCGGACCGTGCCACAGCCACCACGGCGTTCCTGGCGTGATCTGGATTTGCCGTGTACACAGCGGTGGGCACCCCACCATCGTCGACAATGCAGCCGCTCCAGCAGCCGACTCCATCGATGAGCCCTCGCCTGGGCGCGAGCGCGACGGGGTGCTCCTGCCAGTGGAGCAGATCAGTCGAGCTGACGTGGCCCCAATGCACCCTGCTATGAATCGGCGCGTCGGGGTTGTACTGAAAGAACACGTGATAGCGGCCGTCAATCCGGCAGAGGCCATTCGGATCGTTGAGCCATCCTTGCCGCGGCCGGATGTGCAGCGTGGGGAAGCTGGGATCAGCCACGGAGCAAAACGCTACCCGGTCCGGCGCCCTCTCGCGAGCAGAGAAAGAACTCTGCGAGCGTCGGTTGGCGCCCGCTGGTGATCGGAGGAACGATGAGCGAAACATGCTTTTCGTTTCGCGAAGAGAGACGACGGCACCGGCTTCCAGGGGCGCCGCGCGAGCAGAGAAAGAAACAGCCGAATGGACGCTTAGGTAGGCTCTTGGCACGTGAGTCCGCTGCGCGTGCTGGTGATCGGTTCAGGTGGACGCGAGCATGCGCTGAGTCTGGCGTTGAGCCGCGATCCCGCGGTGGTCGAGTTGCACGCCGCGCCGGGCAACCCCGGCACCGCCGCGCTCGGGGCGAATCATCGCATCGACCCGCTTGACGGTCATGCCGTGGCGAATTTGGCGAGCCGGCTCGGAGTCAATCTGGTCGTCGTCGGACCTGAGGCGCCGCTGGTTGCGGGTGTAGCCGATGCCGTACGCGAGAGGGGGGTCGCCTGCTTCGGCCCATCCGAGGTCGCTGCGCAACTGGAAGGCAGCAAGGCATTCGCCAAGCAGGTGATGGCGGCAGCCGGTGTGCCCACCGCTCGTTCCAGAGAGTGTGTGACGCGCCAACAGGTGGATCAAGCGCTCGAGGAGTTCGGGCCGCCGTATGTCGTCAAGGACAATGGGCTGGCAGCCGGCAAGGGCGTCGTCGTGACCAGCGACCGGCAGCTCGCTGTTGATCACGCATTGCGTTGCGGTCGGGTGGTGATCGAGGAGTTTCTCGATGGGCCCGAGGTGAGCCTCTTCGCGATTACCGACGGACGCACTGTACGGCCCCTGCAGCCTGCGCAGGACTTCAAGCGCGTCGGGGACGGGGACACCGGGCCCAACACCGGCGGCATGGGTGCGTACACCCCGCTGCGGTGGGCCCCTGATGATCTTGTCGACGAGGTCACCCAGAGGGTGCTCCAGCCAACTGTGGATGAGATGGCGCGGCGTGGCACCCCCTTCAGCGGGCTGCTGTACGCCGGCCTGGCCCTGACCTCCGACGGCGTTCGGGTCGTCGAGTTCAATGCGCGTTTCGGCGACCCGGAGACCCAGCCGCTGTTGGCCCGCCTGATGACGCCGCTGGGTGGACTGCTCTACGCCGCGGCTACCGGTGATCTTGCTGCATGTCCCGAGCTGGAGTGGGGAAGCGGTGCAGCGGTGGGCGTTGTCCTCGCCGCCGCCGGCTATCCCGGTACTCCGAGCACTGGTGGGGTGATCACTGGGCTCGAGGCGGCGACGAGGAACGGCAGCGTGGTCATCCATGCCGGGACCGCGCTCGATTCCCAAGGGAACCTGATCAGCGCCGGGGGCAGGGTACTTGCGGTCGTCGGGCTCGGTGAGGATATCGACGCAGCCCGTGGCCGGGCGTATGAATCGATCGCGGAGATCCAGCTCGAGGGGTCCTTCTACCGCCACGACATCGCTGCGTCCGCCGCCCGGCTGGCGGTGAGCTGAGACCGTGCGGATCGGCAACGTTCTGGCCAACCGCTATGCCTCGGCGGCGATGCGCGAGGTTTGGTCGGTGGAGAGCAAGATCATCTCCGAACGCCGACTGTGGCTCGCAGTGCTGGCCGCGCAACATGATCTTGGGGTGGACTTCGGCGGCGACGACCCCGCTGTAGTGATCAAGGCCTATGAGGGCGTGGTTGAGCAGGTTGATCTAGCGAGTATCGCGGAACGAGAGAAGATCACCCGTCACGATGTGAAGGCCCGGATCGAGGAATTCAATGCGCTGGCCGATTTCCAGCACATGCATAAGGGAATGACCTCGCGGGACCTTACGGAGAACGTCGAGCAGCTGCAGATTGTCTCCTCTCTCAAGATCATCCGGGATCGGATGGTGGCAACACTGGTCCAGCTGGCCCAGCTGGCCACCCAATACGCCGATCAGCCGATGGCTGGGCGCACCCACAATGTCGCTGCACAGATCACGACACTGGGGAAGCGGTTTGCTACGACGGCGAATGAGCTGCTGCTGGCGTACCAGCGGATTGAGGAGCTACTCGGCCGCTATCCGTTGCGTGGCATCAAGGGCCCGGTGGGCACCAGCCAGGACATGCTCGACCTGTTGGGTGGCGACCACGACCGGCTCGAGGCGCTGGAGCGGCGGATCGCTGATCACTTGGGTTTTAGGCACGTCCTGGTGAGCACCGGCCAGGTCTATCCGCGATCCCTCGACCTCGACGTGATCAGCGCGCTGGCTCAGGTCGCGGCGGCCCCCTCGAACCTGGCAACCTCAATCCGGCTGATGGCCGGGCACGAGCTGGTGACCGAGGGCTTCCAGCCCGGCCAGGTGGGTTCCAGTGCCATGCCACACAAGATGAACACCCGATCCTGCGAGCGCGTCAACGGATTGGCGGTGATCATCAGGGGCTATCTCTCGATGATCGGCGAGCTCGCCGGTGATCAATGGAACGAGGGCGACGTGTCTTGCTCGGTGGTCCGCCGAGTCGCGCTGCCGGACGCCTTCTTTGCCCTCGACGGGCTGTTCGAGACCTTTCTCAGCGTGCTCGAGGATTTCGGCGCGTTCCCAGCGGTGATCAACGCTGAGCTGCAGCGCTACCTGCCGTTTCTGGCGACGACCAAAGTGCTGATCACGGCCGTGCAGCACGGCGTGGGTCGGGAGACCGCACATGAAGCGATCAAAGAGCATGCGATTGCGGTCGCTTTGGAGATGCGTGAGACCGGTCGCAGCGACAACGACTTGCTTGACCGCTTGGCTGCCGATCCGAGGCTTGGTGTGACCCGCGCGGAACTTGACGCGGCGCTTGCCAATCCGCTCGAGCTCGCCGGCACCGCCGGCCGGCAGGTGGCGACGCTGACGACCCAGATCGAGAAGATCGCTGCATCCCATCCAGAAGCGGCCGGTTACCGTCCCAGCACGGTGCTTTAGAAAGTCTCACGGAATTGCTGTGCGCACCTACCTGGTGCTAGCGGCGGCGGAGTTCAGGCGGTACAGCACATATCGGTTGGCGATCCTGGCTGGAATCACCACTCAATCGGTCTTCGGGTTGATCCGGGTCAGCGTTCTGTTCGCGGCCATTTCCTCCGCTGGCGGCACACTGGCCGGCTACGATCGGCAGTTGGCCTCGACCTACGTCTGGCTCGGCCAGGCACTGCTGGCCCCTGTCGCCCTGCTCGGTTGGATCGAGATTGCCGAACGCGTCAGCAGTGGTGAAATCGCCGTCGACTTCGCCCGACCCCTCGACCTGCAGCTGGCCTGGTGGGCACGCGACCTGGGCCGTGCTTGTTTCCAGCTGCTGTCGCGCGGCCTACCACCGCTGGTCATTGGTGCCGTGACGGTCGGCCTCGCGTGGCCGGACTCTTGGAGCGCCTATCCGCTGGGTTTGATGAGCCTGTTCCTGGCCGTCTCGATCAGCTTCACGCTTCGGTTCCTGGTCAACTTGATCGCGTTCTGGACCCTCGACGTACGCGGGTTCATAGGGCTCTACCTCGTAGTCGGCAGTTTTTTCTGCGGCCTATTCATTCCAGTTCACCTCTTCCCGAAGTGGCTCCAAGTCGTGGCCTATGCCACGCCGTTCCCATCGATGCTGCAGACGCCGATCGACGTGCTCTCCGGCTGGGTTCTCGGCTGGGCCGCGGCGGCGCTCGTCGCCAGCCAGCTCGCCTGGCTCGTCGGCCTCGTCGGCCTCGCCAGAGTGGTGCAGTGGCGAGCCGCACGTCGGCTGGTGGTGCAAGGTGGCTGAGCTCTCTGCCGCGGAGGCCTATCGCATCCTCATCGGCTCCCGGATCCGCAGCCAGCTGGCCTATCGGGCTAGCTTCTGGCTGAACGTCGCCACGTCGGTGGCCGTTGGGCTGGTGGAGTTCGTCGAGATCTACGCGATCTTTGCCAACGTGCCCGTCTTCGGTGGTCTCGATCTCAGACAGAGCTCGCTGGTCTTCGCCCTCAGCAACATAGGTTTCGCGCTTGCGGACACGATCTTCGGCCAGCTAGACACGATCCCCACCTACCTGCGTCTGGGGCGGTTGGAGGTCCTTCTCGTCCGGCCAATGCCGTTGCTGCTGCAGCTCGTCACCTCGGAGGTTCAGATGCGTCGGCTGGGCCGGCTCGCTGTAGGAGTGCTCATCGTCGTCATCGTGCTCCCGGGGCTTGACCTCGGCTACACCGCTAGCACGGTCTACCTGCTGGTGATCACACCGTTCGTCGGAGCGGCGATCTATGGCGCCTTCTTCGCCACGGCTGGTGGCTTGCAGTTCTTTCTCATCGACGGCGCCGAGTTCACCTCGGCATTCGTTTACGGCGGCAGCTATGCAGGCCAGCTCCCGGGTAGTGTGTTGATCACGCCGATCCGCATCTTGTTCACCTTTGTCTTTCCTGCGACCGTTGCCGCGTACCTTCCGTCATTGTTGATCATGGGACTTCCGGGGCCGAGGTTCCTCCCTGCCTGGCTCGGCTGGTTTGCGCCGGTGTTCGCCGTCTGGGCTTGGCTGCTGGCATGGCTGGCGTGGCGCGCTGGTATCCGCAGGTTCACCGGGGCAGGAGGCTGAGATAACAAGCGAACCAATCGTCCAGCTCGAAGATCTACGCCGCTCGTTCACGGTACGGCAGAAGGTGGGGCGGCTGCGCCGGCAAACCAGGGTTGTGCACGCCGTCGACGGGATCAGCGCATCGGTGCAGCCGGGGGAAGCCGTTGGCTACATCGGAGCGAACGGTGCCGGGAAGTCCACCACGATCAAGATGCTGACCGGCATCCTTGTCCCCTCCAGCGGGCGCGTGCGAACCTGCGGTTACGACCCGGTGCCGCACCGTCGGCGTCTGGCTCGCGAGATCGGAGTGGTCTTCGGGCAGCGGAGTCAATTGTGGTGGGACCTGCCGCTGCGCGACTCGTTCCGCATCCTTGGTGCGATCCACCGGCTGTCGGCTGAGGAGGCCACAGTGAGGACCGAGGAGCTGGTGGACCGCCTCGGACTGGCCGACCTGCTGGACACGCCCGTACGGCAGCTCTCGCTCGGCGAGCGCATGCGAGGCGAGGTGGCGGCGGCCCTGGTCCATCGCCCCCGGCTGCTGGTGCTGGACGAGCCGACTATTGGTCTGGACATGATCAGCAAGGAGCGCCTCCGCCATTTCCTCGTCGCCGAGCGGGCCGAGTTCGGCACCACGTTGCTGTTGACCACGCACGACATGGGTGACATCGAACGGCTGTGCGACCGGGTGCTGGTGATCGACCGCGGCCGCCTGGTCTTCGACGGGACGCTGCCCAGCCTGGCGGAGCGCGTGGCGCTACAGCGTGTCTTGGTGGTCGATCTGCCAGAGCCGAGCCCAGACCTCCAGGTGAGTGCGGCCGCTCATATCGGCAGCGATCTTGATGGCCAGCGGCAGCGGCTAGCCTTCAGCCCCAAGGAGACCACGGCAGCCAGGGTCCTAGCAGAAGTCAGCGCTGTGACCGAGGTGGTCGACTTGACCTTGGAGGAGCCCGCGATCGAGGACATCGTTCGCACCCTGTACGGGGTCGGCTGAGTCTTCCACCGAGCATGGAAGTGCGGGCAAGTTGCATCTGTGAATCGATTCAGTAGTGTCATGTGCCCACACTTTCTCATCTGGATTTTCGTGAACGCCCTTCGCGGGAATTTCTACGGGCATAGTCGGCACGACAAGGCCCCTCAGTCACAGCGACTGAGGGGCCTTTCGTAGCCGGAAGTATCAGGCGACGATCGTGGCCTCGTCCGGCATGAGCAGCCAGGCGGCGAGGTAGATCAAGATCTGGGGGCCAGGCAAGAAGAGACTGGCAATGAATGCGATTCGCACGACGGTCGGATCGATGTTGAAGCGGCGCGCGATCCCCGCGCAGACGCCAGCGATCATTCGGTCGTCGCGGGGGCGGTAGAGCGTCATCTTGAGTGTCCTTTCTGGACTGTACAGAGGCTGCGTGTATCCCACTCTGCTCCGCTTGCCATGGCAAACAGCCCGATTGCTGGCTCAGTCCGGGTCGTCCTCAGGGCCCAAGACGTGGCTTCCCTGAGGGGATGTTGCCGAGGGGATGTTGCCGTAATGCAACAAAGGTTGACGGACGACACAGTGACACCGTTCGGCAGCACGCCGCCATGGCTGAGAGACTATGCCGGTGGACCGGCCGCGGCGGGCGCTCCCTGACGAGCCAGACGACGTTGAGTCGTACGTAGCCAAAAGGTCTCGCGGCTTCACTCAAGCTGACGACGGGGACCGCATTGTGGTGCGTCCGGCGCGCGCTGCTCGAGCGCTGGAGCCAAGTGCGGTCCGAACCCAGACGCACACAGCAGACCGCGATCCTCTAGGGATCTCCGACCCATCCAGGCCGCGGCGAGCGTTGCCCACGGAACCGATGAGTTGGACTCTCGACGAGGAGGAGCCACCTCCGACCGAGGCGAGGACTGCCGGCCGGCGGGCTATTGTTGATCTTGAACCCAGGCAATCCAACCAACCTGTTCTGCCATCGCAGCCGTCGCAGCTGGCCGCGGCGCCGCCGGCCCCTCTGGAGGGTCCCCAGCCGCGACGCAGTGCGCCCTCGCCTCATCCCGAGCCGGCGGTTGAGCTGCCGAAGATCACCACGCAGCAGGTTCGACCCCCAGACCCCGTGCCCGTTCCGGTCCAGCCGGCGACACCGATCACGGCTCCCGTACCACGCGCAGCCCCGCAGGAGCAGACGCAACTGTACCGGCCTGCTCCGCCGGTCGATCGTCCAGCAGTCTCGCGCCCTCAGACACCGCCAGTGGCTGGGCCAATCCCCCAAATCAAACCGGCGGAGCCGGTCCGACCCGCATCGACGGTCACGGCTCCGGTCCGACCCGCATCGACGGTCACGGCTCCGGTCCGACCTGCATCGACGGTCACGGCTCCGGTCCGACCTGCATCGACGGTCACGGCTCCGGTCCGACCTGCATCGACGGTCACGGCTCCGGTCCGACCTGCATCGACGGTCACGGCTCCGGACCGTCCGGCGACAACCCTCCGACCAGAGTCTCGGCAGACCATCCAGCGCGCTGCTGTACGCGCTGGAGGTCGGGTCAGGTCTTCGCGACCGGCCGTCCACCATCAGGTGCCGCCGATCATTGTCGATCGGCTGATCAAGAGCTACAACGGCAATCTCGCCGTACACAACCTCAGCTTCATGGTCGAACCTGGGCGGGTGACCGGTTTCCTGGGTCCCAATGGCGCAGGGAAGACCACCACCATGCGGATTCTCGTCGGGTTGGTCACCCCAACCACCGGTACCGCAACGTTTGGCGACCTCGCCTACGCGGACTTGCCGCATCCCCAGCAAACGGTCGGATGCGTGCTCGACGCGCGCTTCCACCCTGGCCGGAGCGGCCGTAACCACCTTCGGGTGCTCGCGCCGACGGCCGGCGCAAGCGATCGCCGGGTCGACGAGCTGCTCGGCGAGGTCGGGCTGGGGGAAGTCGCCCGGCAGCCGGTCGGGGAGTACTCCATGGGCATGCAGCAGCGTCTCGCGCTGGCGGCCGCGATGCTCGGCGATCCCGATTATCTGATCTTGGACGAGCCAGCGAACGGCATCGACCCGGAAGGGATCCGCTGGCTGCGCATCTTCCTGCGCGACTTTGCGGAAAGTGGCCGGGCTGTGTTGATCTCCTCTCACCTGCTGAACGAGATCGAGGCCACCGCTGACGACATTGTCGTGATCAACAGGGGCCGGCTGCTGGCCCAAATGCCGATGTCGGAACTCAATTTGGGCGAGGGCATCACTCGCGCTCGGGTGCCAGACCTGAGGGCCGCGCTGCAGGCGTTGGCGGCCATTGGTGCTCAGATGGAAACTGCGGTCGACGAGCGTGGCGCTTATCTGCGGGTTCACAGCCACGACGTGGGTCAGGTCGGCGCCGCCCTGTTCAGCTCCGGCATCGTGGTTGACGAGCTGGTCACCGAGCGGCGCGATCTCGAGCAGGAGTTCTTCTCCATGCTCGAAGGTTCCAGATGAGTGGTGTGCTTCGAGCAGAGCTACGGCGAATTGCCACCACCAAGTTGTGGTGGATCGTCCTGATTTGCATCTTTGTGCTGAGCGCCGGATATGCGGCGCTGCCCGCCGCCGTGGCGCTGCTGCAGAGCAGATCAGGCGTTGCCAGTTCGCCGTTTGCTGACCCAGGCATCATCCGCAGCATCTACAACGGCGGAAATGTGCTGTCTCGCATCCTGGCCATGGTGGTCGGCATCGCTACAGTCGGCAGCGAGTATCGATATGGCACCCTCGCGTCGACCTATTTGGCCACCCCACACCGGGTGCGGATGCTGCTCGGCAAGGCAGCTGCATTGTTGATCTTCGGGGTGATCTTTGGGATCGCCAGCGTGGCCGCGGGCATGTTGGTGTCGATTCCTTTCGTGCTGGCGAACGGTGGCACGTTCCTGCTGAACCAGCCTGAAACCTGGCGTTCGATCATTCTGGGCGTGTGCTCGATCGCGTCGTGGACCTTGATCGGCATGGGCATCGGAATCTTGATCAAGAACATGCTGGTCGCCCTGGTCGTCGGCATCCTCCTCGGTTTTCTGGTGGAGCCGGTTGTGTCGGTGGTGTTCTTCCTGAAGCGGTGGGACGAGCTGCTCAATCTGATGCCCAGCGGAGCGACCAACGCCATGCTGGAGATCACCTCGCCCGTGCTGTTCGCTGGTCACAATCCAGCGCCGTGGTGGCTCGCCGCCTTGGTCCTGGCGGCCTGGTGCCTGCTGCCGGCGCTCGCCGGTGTGCTCTCTGCGGCACGTCGCGACGTTGCTTAGTCGAGTGAGCTCGGCGCACCTGATCAGGCGTCCCCCACCGGCTGCGGCGCCCAGATCGAGCCAGCTCTGCACACCTTTCATGCGGTCTGCACAGGTTGCAAACCGTGCAAACCGCAAGAAGCCTAAGTGCACGTAGGTTTCCGACCAGGGAGGGTCGAATCGGGGCCTGTGGACAACCCTGGGATGGCCGCCGTCACGCCTGTCTATTTCCTCAAGGAGTCCTGGAGCGGTGGGGGAGCCGGGTTAGACTCCGCGGCATGGCTCGAGTGGTTGTCGACGTAATGCCGAAGCCGGAGATCCTGGACCCGCAGGGCAAGGCGGTGACCGGGGCGCTGTCCCGGCTGGGCTTTGCCGGCATTTCTGTACGCCAGGGCAAGCGGTTCGAGCTCGATCTGGAAGGCGAGCTCACCGAGGAACGGCTGGCCGAGGTGCGCCAGGCGGCGGAGACGTTACTGGCTAACACCGTGATCGAGACCTTCAACGTACGCGTCGAGGAGCCGCCGTCGTCATCCGACGCGGAAGAGCCAGCCGAGTCCGCTGAGCAGGCCGAGCTTGCCACCCAGGCGGGCTGATGGGTCCGAAGATCGGTGTTGTCACGTTTCCTGGCTCGCTCGACGATCAGGACGCGCTCCGCGCTATCCGGCTCTGTGGCGGCGAGCCCGTGCCGCTGTGGCACGGCAGCGACACGCTCGACGACGTACAGGCCGTGATTCTGCCTGGTGGTTTCTCCTACGGGGACTACCTGCGCTGCGGCGCCATTTCTCGATTCGCCCCTGTGATGACCGAGGTGATCACAGCCGCCAACTCCGGGATGCCGGTGCTCGGGATCTGCAACGGCTTTCAGATCTTGTGCGAGGCGCACCTGCTTCCTGGCGCACTAATCCGTAACAATGTGCGGGTCTTTGTCTGCACGGATCAAGATCTTCTAGTGGAGTCGGCCGACACCACCTGGACATCGGACTTTACGCAGGGCCAAGTCATCACGCTCGTGCTCAAGAGCGGGGAGGGCGGCTACGTCGCCGATGAGGAAACCGTGCGTCGCCTGGAGGGTGAGGGCCAGATCATCTTCCGATACGTCAACGGCAACCCCAACGGTTCCTTTCACGACATTGCGGGCATTTGTAACGAGCGAGGGAATGTCGTCGGCCTCATGCCACATCCGGAGCACAATGTTGATTCGCTGACTGGACCGAGCCAAGACGGTCGCCCAATTTTCAGCAGCATCTTCAGCTTCCTCTCCGCCAAGGTCTAGCCGTCTCGTGGTTGCCGGACGAGGCTCATCCGGCGTCCGGCACTCGCCGCGGCGTCATCCGGTTGGTGGTCCTGTGGCGGAGGAGCCGAACCAGACCGACGTACGTCGGGGTCGGTGGTGGGTGCTGCTGCTCCTGGCGCTGGGCGTGCTGTTCGTCGGACTTCGCGGCATCCACGGTCTGGCCGACCAGCCGCAGCAATCGGCAATCTTCACCGATCAGGTGGTCGTCGTCGGGGTGACCGGTCGGACGGAACTTACCCAGGCTGATCGCGCTGTGCTGGGCACTCATCTCGACGATGCGCAAGCCGGTATGGTCTCCATCCGTCCCCGCTATGTCGGGGACTGCGCTGCGGCCGGTTGGACCACTTTGGGGGCCGGTCGCCGGGCTGCGGTCGGTGGTCTATGCGCTCCGGAGGTCCAAAACGGGAAGGTGACCGACTGGGCCGCGCGACAGGCGGCCGCTGCGGCGCGGCGCGGCGACGCCCAACTGGGAACGCTCGCCGGTTCCGTCCCCGGATGCATTGCCGCAGTCGGCCCAGGAGCAGCACTCGCGGCCGCTAAGCCGGATGGCAGCGTTGCCAGCTACCAATCGGCTGAAGAGTTCGTCGCTGGCGGCCTGCGGTCCCAGTGCCCGATCACCCTGGTGGACGCGGGCCCGCTCTCTGACCAGATCATCACCCAGCTGGCCAACCGCACCGACACCACGCTGATCGTGACCGGAGTCGGGCCAGTAGCCGGCTCGAACGATCCGAGTCTGCAGATCATCTACCGGCTCGGCACGACGCTGCCCGGCTGGCTTACCTCCGCGAGCACGCGACGCGAGGGGATCGTGACGCTGACCGATCTGACCCGAACCTTGATCGACTTCGGAGCGCCCGGGTCATCGGTCGCTGTTGATGGTTCGCCACTCGCGGTCTACAGCGCAGACCTCACACTCGATGAGATCGACGCCAAGATCAATGCCATTAGCGCGCTCTCGGCAGCAGCACCGATTGGCTATGTAGCACTGGGTCTGGGCGGTGCAGTGCTGTTCCTGATCTTGCTAGCCGGTGTGCTGCGGAGCAGGTTTGAACTGCCTAAATTGATCTTGACATTTGGTGGAGTGCTCGCCGCCGCCATGATGTTGACCGGCGCAGTGCCCTGGCAGTACAGCAGATCGCCAGGGCTTTTCCTGAGTGTTCTTGTGGCTGCCTGGTCGGTGATCTTGACCTTACTGGCGCTCCTGGTGGCCCAGCTCACCCGGGTACCGAACGTCATCGCCGCGATGGCGTTGACCGTTGCCGCCTTCACTATTGACGCGGCGTTGGGCGCAGTGATGCAGCCGGGGTCGATGATCAACTCCCGCCCGATCTTCGGCTTGCGCTGGTACGGCTTCGGGAACGTGACATTCGCCGCGTACGCCAGCGCCGGATTGATCCTTGCAGGCTACGTCGCCCATCGTTTCCTGGCTGCCGGCCGGCGCGCGGCAGCCGTTGTGGCGGTCGGCGCCATCGGCTTCGGCATCGTGATCTGCGAAGGTTGGCCCTCCATGGGCAGCGACTTCGGCGGGGTCATCGCCTTGACCCCGGCCGTGCTATGGCTGATGCTGGCGCTCTCGGGTGTGAAGGTGACGTGGCTCAGGCTGCTGGCTATTTGTGGCTCGGCGGTGCTTGCGGTCGCCGTGATTTCAGTGCTCGATTGGTTCCGCGGGCCGGATCGGCGGACTCACCTGGGCAATTTTGTGCAGCGAATCCTTGATGGAGACGCCCTGGACGTCATCAGCCGCAAGGCGGTCGCATCTACGGAGACGATTGTCTCCATCGTCGGCATTGGATCGCTGCTGATCGGTATCGTGCTGTGGATCGTGATGCTTAGGTACGTGGTGCCGCGAGTCTCCTCCGATTTCACCACCGTCCGGAGCACACTGATTGCCACGCTCGTTGTCGCCATCGTGGGCACCTTGCTGAACGACGGCGGGATCTTCGTCTGGCTCCCGGTGACGGCGCAGACCACCGCGGTCATGGGCTGGTTCTTCTTCGACCGGGCCGAGCGCAACGATTGGACTCTCAGCACCGTGAGGGCCGAGCGCCGGTAGCGTTGCGGCCGTGGCAGACACTGTCGGGAACGCGGCCCGAACCCCAGAGCAGTCGCAGCCATGGGCTGAGCTCGGACTGAAGGATGGCGAGTACGCCCGGATCAAGGAGATCTTGGGCCGGCGGCCGACCTCATCGGAGCTCGCCATGTACTCGGTCATGTGGTCCGAGCACTGCTCGTACAAGTCGTCCAAGGTGCACCTGCGCCAGTTTGCTGAGCTACCGCCGGAGACACCCATCGGCAAACTGCTCGCCGGCATCGGGGAGAACGCCGGCGTCGTTGACATCGGGCAGGGCTACGCCGTCACCTTCAAGGTCGAATCGCACAACCATCCGAGCTACGTCGAGCCGTACCAGGGCGCTGCCACCGGTATTGGCGGCATCGTCCGCGACATCTTGGCCATGGGGGCCCGTCCCATCGGCGTCATGGACTCTCTTCGCTTCGGCCCCCTCCACGAGCCCGACACTGCGCGGGTGCTGCCAGGGGTCGTTGCCGGTGTCGGCGGCTACGGGAACTGCCTGGGCCTGCCCAACATCGGCGGGGAAGTGGCCTTCGACCGCACCTACCTGGGTAATCCGCTGGTCAATGCCTTGTGCGTCGGGGTGCTCCGCCACGAAGACCTGCACCTGGCCAAGGCCACCGGCACCGGCAACAAGGTGATCTTGTACGGTGCCTCGACCGGTGGAGACGGGATCGGCGGGGTCAGTGTGCTCGCCTCGGAGACCTTCGATGACAGACAAGCCAGCAAGCGCCCCAGCGTTCAGGTCGGCGACCCATTCATGGAGAAGCTGCTGATCGAGTGCACGCTGGAGATCTTCGCGGCTGGGCTGATTTCCGGCATTCAGGATCTCGGCGGCGCCGGACTCTCGTGCGCCACCTCCGAGCTGGCCAGCGCTGGCGACGGCGGGATGCATATTGATCTTGATCTGGTGCCGTTGCGCGACCCGAGCCTCAGCCCGGAAGAGATCTTGATGAGTGAGTCCCAGGAACGCATGATGGCGGTCGTCGAACCTGATCATGTTGAGGATTTCCTGGCGATCTGCCGCAAGTGGGATGTGCTGGCAACCGTGATCGGCGAGGTCACCGCAGGGGATCGGTTGGTGATCGACTGGCACGCAGAGACAGTTGTCGACGTGCCGCCACGTACGGTCGCTCATGAGGGGCCGGTGTACGAGCGTCCCTACGACCGGCCGGAGTGGCAGGACCAGGTCCAGGCAGGGGGAGTTGATCATCTCGCACGACCGGGCACTGGCGACGAGTTGGCCGACACCTTGCTTCAGCTGGTCAGCTCGCCCAACCTCTGCGACAAGTCCTGGGTCACTGATCAGTACGACCGTTACGTCCGTGGCAACTCCGTCCTCGCTCAGCCTGACGATGCCGGAATGCTGCGAATCGACGAAGACTCAGGCCTGGGCGTCGCACTCGCCACAGACTGCAACGCGCGCTTTGCGTTGCTGGATCCCTACACAGGCGCGCAGCTAGCCCTGGCAGAGGCGTACCGCAATGTCGCGACGACCGGAGCCGAGCCGCTGGCGATCACCGACTGCCTCAACTTCGGTTCGCCGGAGGATCCGGCGATCATGTGGCAGTTCAGCGAGGCCGTGCGCGGACTTGCGGACGGCTGCCGCGTACTGGGTACGCCGGTGACCGGTGGGAACGTCAGCTTCTATAACCAGACCGGCAGTACCCCGATCTTGCCAACGCCAGTCGTTGGAGTGCTCGGGGTGATCGACGATGTCACGCGTCGGACACCTGGCGGGTTCCAAGCGGCTGAACAAGTCATCTACCTGCTCGGTGAGACCCGCGATGAATTGGCCGGTTCCGCCTGGGCAGGGATCATTCATGATCATCTTGGTGGCCAGCCGCCAATTGTTGATCTTAGTCACGAGAAGGCGCTGGCCGAGGTGCTGATCAGGGCGAGCCGCCGCGGCGTGCTCGCCAGCGCCCATGATCTCGCCGACGGCGGGCTGGCGCAGGCTTTGGTTGAGTCGGCCCTGCGGCACAGGCTGGGCGCGCGCATCCAGCTGCCAGCCAAGGCTGATCCGTTCGTCTGGCTGTTCTCCGAGAGCACCGGGCGGGCGCTCGTCTCGATCAAGCAGGGTGCCTACCGCGATCTCGCCTCGCTGTGCCGGATCAATGGAGTCAAATTGACAAAGCTTGGCGTTGTTACGGACGAGGAGGATGCCACGCTCGAAGTGGTCGGCCAGTTCACGCTGCCTCTGGCGCCTATCCGGGAGGCCTGGCAGGGCACCATCCCTGGCGTCATGGCACCCCCCGAGGCCTGAGAATCAACCATTCTCATGTCTCTGCGTGATCAAGTCGAAGCCCAGATTCCGGGCGTCGTCGCCGATCTGAAAGCACTCGTTGCCATCGAGTCAGTCAGTGCGGATTCGGCGAGAGCCGCGGAAGTTGAGCGCAGCGCGCAGAGCATCGTGCAACTGCTTGTCGATCTGCGCTGTCCGGATGTCCGCGTCGTGCGAGCGGATGGGGGAGGGCCGGCTGTCATCGGCCGGTTCCCAGCACCCGAGGGCATGCCAACGGTGTGCCTCTACGCGCATCACGACGTCCAGCCCGAAGGCGACCCGACTGAGTGGCATACGCCGCCCTTTGTGGCGACCGAGCTTGGCGGGCGGCTCTACGGCCGGGGGGTAAGCGACGACAAGGGCGGCTTCGCGGTTCACCTGGCGGCGTTGCGGGCCTTTGACGGCAAGCCGCCCGTCGGCGTCACCGTCTTCGTCGAGGGAGAAGAAGAGATCGGGTCGCCGACTCTGGCACGGCTGCTCGAGGAGCGCCGCGCTCAACTTGCCGCCGACGTCTTCGTCATTGCCGATTCCACCAACTGGGCGGTAGGGCAACCCGCCTTCACCACCTCGCTTCGCGGACTTGCCGACTGCACGGTCGAGGTTCGCACGCTGGATCACGGACTGCATTCCGGGGTGTACGGCGGCGTTGTGCCGGACGCTCTGACCACGCTCTGCCGGCTCCTGGCGACCCTGCATGATGATCAAGGAAACGTGGCGGTTGCCGGGCTTACGACTGCTCCGGCCCCAGCGCTGGAGTATCCGACTGAGCGACTGCGCGAGGAATCAGGAATTCTCGACGGCGTTCAGTGGATCGGCAGCGGATCGCTGGTCGAGCGGTTGTGGTGCAAGCCGGCAATCTCGGTGATCGCCCTCGACGCCACGCCTGTTGACAAGGCTTCCAACACTTTGATCCCGGCGGCACGTGCCAAGATCAGCGCTCGACTCGCACCCGGCGACGACGCAGCCAAGGCGTTAGCCGGCCTGATTGCCCACCTTGAAGATCATGCGCCCTGGGGCGCTCAGGTGACGGTGTCGGAAGGCGAGACGGGTGAGTCGTCGGTGATCGACTTCACCGGCCCGTACGCCGAGGCCGCCCGTGCCGCTTTCGCCGAGGCCTGGGGTGTTGAGCCGGTCTTCATTGGGCAAGGCGGCACCATCCCGATGGTTGCTGACTTCGGCATAGCCTTCCCGGAGGCAACGATCTTGATCACCGCGGTCGCTGATCCGGACACTCGGGCCCACGGCAGCAACGAGGCACTCCAGCTGGGCGACTTCACTGCTGCTTGCGTGGCTGAGACCCTGATGCTGGACGCGTTTGCTCAGCTGAATTTGGAGGCCTGAGCTGCGCTCGTAATCTCCGCAGCACCTCGAACAGAAACGCCCGTACGGTGTCTGGATCCAGCGTCGCCGCCTCCTGCCGCGCAGAACCGAAGGAGACGATGGCGGCGGAAACAAGCGGCGCGAACTTGCCGACAATCGGCAGGGTCCGCTCGGCAGCCTCGACCTTGGGGTACCAACGGCGATCATGAGCGAAGCTCAAGGCGCGGCAGCCGTTGAGCACCGCGTTGTCGAGAAGATGCCCTTCCTGCGGGTCGCGGTGCGCTTCCACAGAGGCGATCACGACTCGAAGTAGATCCTCGAAGGGCAACGCGGCGAAGAGCTGCGGAGCGGGCGGTCCGTACAGCGATGCACCGCTTTGATGGGTGATTGCGCGGTCGATCGCGTACCAGAACGCAGGTCCGTCTCCGGGGTCGAAACTCGTCACCGGCGGCAACGCGGGTCCGGTGTTGAAGTTGAGCAAGTACCCGGCATCCAAGGTAGGCCGGCTAACGGTTGTCAGCGGGTACAGAACAAACTCCAAGCCCGCGGCCGGGCAGGCCAACACCTGATGATCAAGCTGACGCGCGAGTTGCCGACAAAGATCGAGATCCTGCGACCCGGCGACAACTGCCATCAGATCGATGTCGCTGCGGCCGGGGCGATAGTCGCTGAGCGCCAGCGAACCGGTCGTATAGACCCCCACCGCGCGGTTACCAAAGACGCCACGGACCCGCGCCGTCACGGCGTGAAGGTAGCGCATGACGTCCTCGGGGACGGTCACCATGTGACAAGTCCAACACACCCGGAAAGTGGTCGATGACAACAACAGATCGGCACCGAAACATGTTGTTGCTGACCACTTTCGGAACTGAACTAGTCGAGCCACTCCTTCGCAATCTGCGCGCCCACTCGATGCAGCAGGGAACTCGCATGCGCGATGCAGCGGTCGAGATCAGGCTCCAGATCTGTCAGCGCGTACGCCGCCGAGATCCCGGCCTCGCGCAGCGCTTGTGGACTCAGCTGGAGGCGGCCGGCGACCGCGACCACCCGTACGCCAGCCGCCGCACGAGCCACGCCGATAGGCGCTTTGCCCGCCAGCGACTGTTGATCCAGCGATCCTTCGCCGGTCACCACAAGATCGGCGCCAACGACCCTGCGGTCGAAGTCGATCAGATCCAAGATCAACTCGATACCGGGCCTGATCTCGGCGTTGAGCAGAGCCAACGCCGCGAAACCGGCGCCGCCTGCGGCACCGGCCCCTGCGCGTTCAGCGTCATTGCGCCCCGTCGCTTCTGAAACCAGCTGGGACCACTGCCGCAAGCTCTGCTCAAGCCTCTGCACCTCATCCGGATCGGCGCCCTTCTGTGGCCCGAACACCGCAGCTGCGCCGTTGGGCCCGAGCAATGGATTGTCCACATCGCTGGCGACAATGACGGTGGTATCGCCGAGCGTGTCGCGAAGCGGCGACAGATCGAGGCGTGCGAGCCGGGTGAGATTTCCGCCTCCAGGCGGCAGATCGTTGCCATCGGCGTCGAGCAGCCGCGCGCCGAGGGCTTGAACCATCCCCGACCCGCCGTCGGTTGATGCACTGCCGCCGAGGCCGAGCACGATCGTGGCCGCGCCTCGCCGGATGGCATCCGCGATCACGAGGCCCAGTCCATAGGTGGAGGATCCGAGCGAGTCGAACCGCCCCTCCGGCAACCCGGTCAATCCCACGACCGCCGCCAGCTCAACCACAGCTCGATCAGCGTGCAGCGCGTACGGTGCCCGCACCGGCTCACCGGTAGGGCCGACGGCATCGACGATGATCTCGTCGAAGCCGGCCGACAGGGCAGCCGCCACGGTGCCGTCGCCACCATCCGCCACGGGGAGCATGATCGTCTCCAGCTGGGGCAGGACGTCCACTAGGCCGGCCGCGACCGCCGCGGCGACCTCTGCAGCCGTCAGGGAGCCTTTGAACTTGTCCGGAGCGAGTACGACGCGCGCAGCGTGTCCACTCTCAGTCATCAAATTTCCGACCAGTGGCGGGTTCTCGATCGGATTTCGGAATCGCGACGCGAATTGTCCGTATCGGTCGGAAATTTGACTCCGAAGTGAGTGGGTGCGGCGGCGGACCAAGAAGCATTAGGGCGTACCTCCCGAGAGGCGCTCGACGCCGCGAAGCAGTGCGGAGTGGTCGAGATTGCCGTCACCTTGCGCCCGTACCGCACCCACCAGCTGAGCCGTCAGTGCGCCGAGCGGGATGGCGACGTCACGCTCGCGGGCCGCGGCGGTCACTATGCCCATGTCCTTGTGGTGCAGGTCGATCCGGAACCCGGGCTCGAAGTTGCCTGCGAGCATGCTGGGGGCCTTACGCTCAAGGATTCGGCTCCCCGCCAACCCCCCGGCCAAGACGGCGACGGCAGCCTCGGTATCAACGCCGTAGGCCCGCAGGAACACGATGGCCTCGGCCACCAGCTCGATGGTGCCCGCCACAATCAGCTGGTTGGCCGCCTTGACCGTCTGCCCTGAGCCAGGTGGCCCGACTAAGACCACCGTTGTGCCCATCGTGTCCAAGATGGGCTTCACCTCGTCGAAGTCAGCGCGGTCCGCACCAACCATGATCGACAGCGTGCCCTCGATGGCCCCGGCCTCACCGCCGCTCACCGGCGCGTCCATCACCCGAACACCTGCTGTCTTGCCCGCTTCAGTCAGCCGGGCGGACACGTCAGGCCTGATCGAGGACATGTCGATGTGGATCGAGCCTTGCCGAGCGTTGGCGTAAATGCCGGCCTCGCCCAGCGCCAGGCCTTCCACATCGGGTGAGTCCGGAACCATGGTGATGATCACGTCGGCTTCTCGGACGGCTTCGGCAACGCTCGTGGCACCCGTGCCGCCGGCCGCCACCAGGCGCTCCACCGGGTCAGGGGAGCGATTGAAGCCGATCACCGTGTGGCCAGCCTTTACCAGGTGCGCCGACATCGGCCCACCCATGATGCCCAGGCCAAGGAACGCGATCGTGCTCATAATTGGATGACTTTCTCCTGGCGCAGCCAGCGGAGGCTGTCGATCGTGGTCGTGGTGGGAATGTACTCCAGTCCGACGTGCCCGGAGTAGCCGCTGGCCTCGATTGTGCTGAGGTAGCGGCTGAGATCAAGGGTGCCGGTGCCGGGTTCGCCACGTCCGGGATGGTCAGCGATTTGCACGTGGGCGATCCGATAGGCGTATGCGGCCAACGCCGCATCAATGTTGTCGCCATTGTTGGCGAGGTGGAACAGGTCGCAAAGGAAGCCGATGTTCGGCGCATGCACCCGGTCGAGGGCCGCGATCACGTCGCCAGACGTCCGCAGCGGATACGGCTTTGGGCCACTGCCAGGTTCGACCAAGACCGTGGCCCCAATTGCTGCCGCGGCCTTGGCCGCCACTGTCAGGTTCTCGGTCGCGAGATCGTCCTGCTGCTCTGGCCTCACATCGTTGACCCGATTGCCATAGAGAGCGTTGAAGGCGCGTACGCCGAGGGCATCACCGATGCCCATCGTGACGGCAATGTTGTCGCGGAACTCGGCTGACCGTGCCGGGATCGATAGCACCCCGCAGTCAGGGCCCGCAAGATCTCCGGCAAAGAAGTTCAGCCCGATCAGCTGCACCCAAGCATCGCGTATGGCGGCGATGAACGCGTCAATCTCGGCGTCGGGTGGTACCGGCTGATGTGGCCAGGGCCACCAGAACTCAATCGCCTCGAATCCCGCGGCCCGAGCCGCAGTCGGCCGTTGCAGCAATTCGACTTCGGTGAAGAGCAGCGAGCAGTTGGCGGCGTACGGCAAGAGGTGACCCATGTAGTCATTAAATCCAGGTGTCATCTTGTTGATGCTGCGCGCCAGGTGGGAGCATCGAGGCGTGGTAGTCCAACACGAAGCTCAGACAATCGCCTATCCATCGCCCGGCGCCCGGACACGCAGAGGGATGGACGTCATCCCGCCTCACGTCATCGTGCTGTTCGGGGCCACGGGCGACCTTTCCCGCCGCAAGCTGCTTCCCGGCCTTGCGCATCTCGCCCTGTCGGCACTCGCGCCCGACATCCAAGTGATTGGGACTTCGCTGGAGGACCTGACCGAGGCCGAGTTCCGCAACTTCGCCAAAGAGTCCATAACGGAGTTCAGCCACCACCCGCTAACGGAGGAGCACTGGAGCTCATTCTCCGAGCGACTCACCTATATACCGCAATCTGCCGGGCCCAAGGGTCTGGGCAAGCTGGTCCGGGTAGCGGAGGAGAAGCTCGGCGGCCCAGTCGGCAGGCTGCACTACCTCAGCGTGCCGCCGGTCGCTGCGCCGATGGTCATCAACACATTGCGCGAGGCGGACCTGGTGGAACGCTCCCGCGTGGTGATGGAGAAACCGTTCGGCACCGATCTGAAGAGTGCGATCACGCTCAACGATCAGGTGCACGAGACCTTCAAGGAGAGGCAGATCTTCCGGATCGACCACTTCCTGGGCAAGGAAGCTGCGCTGAACATCCTGGCGTTCCGCTTCGCCAACGGACTGTTCGAGCCGATCTGGAACCGGAACTTCATCGACCACGTCCAGATCGACATCCCGGAGACCTTGGGCCTGGATAAGCGGGCTAACTTCTACGAGGTTACCGGCGCCTACAAGGACATGGTGGTGACGCACCTCTTCCAGGTGCTCGCATTTGTGGCGATGGAACCGCCAACCGCGCTAGAACCGCGGGCAATTAGTGAGGAAAAGAACAAAGTTTTTCGCTCAATGTTGCCACTCGATCCGCGCGAAGTTGTCCGTGGTCAGTACATGGGCTATCGCGAAGAAGAAGGTGTCGCCAAAGATTCCGATACTGAAACTTTCATTGCTTTGAAATGCGGTATCGACAACTGGCGTTGGGCCGGGGTACCTTTCTATTGCCGGACCGGCAAGCGGATGGCCGAGGGCCTGCGGATCATCTCGATTGCCTTCAAAGAGGCACCGAAGAGCATGTTTCCCGCGGGATCGGGGGTCGGCTCGTCCGGTCCGGACCATCTTACTTTTGACCTTGCCGACGAGGCCAAAGTCTCGCTCTCGTTCTACGGCAAGCGCCCCGGACCAGGCATGAAGCTCGACAAGCTGAGCATGCAGTTCTCAACGCATGAGACCGATCGGGTCGGCGAGATCCTCGAGGCGTACGAGCGATTGATCTTGGATGCCATGCGTGACGATCACACGCTCTTCACGACAGCTGAAGGCATTGAAAGTCTGTGGGAACGCTCCGAGCCGTTGCTGAAGGACCCACAACCTGTCCGGCCGTACCCCCCCGGCTCGTGGGGGCCGAACTCCATCCATCAGCTCGTTGCACCACACGCGTGGCGGCTGCCGTTCGAGCGTGCCTGGAGGGGCAAGAAGTAAGCCTGGGATCTGCTCAAACGCTATCGCCGCCTCGGGATCATGCGTCATAGCACGTTTCCGATGTTCGACAGACTTTGGGAGTTGCGGCACAACCTGAGCACCTATGACGCGGCGTACGTGGTTCTGGCGGAGACTCTCGACTGCGGGTTCCTCACTGCTGATGCGCGGATCAGTCAAGCCCCGGGCCTGTACTGCCCGGTGACCGTGATACCCGGCTAACAGAGGTCTTGCCTCAGATGCTCACGCAACAGAGGCTGTCGAAGCGAATTTCTCCGCATCGCGCGAAATCCTTTCTAAATCATGCTGACCGCGGTTGCGATGACAAACGGTTGCGCAATTTTCGGTGTGGCGCCAGCGGATTTCAGCTTTATGAACAGCGCAACTGTGTTGCGGCCCATTGCTTAGCAAAATGTCGGCTAGGACGAAATTGCTTCGCGCGCCCGCACCGCTCGAACGAAGCTGGGCGCCGGCCGGCTCACGACCCTGACCCAAGGCACGTATTTAACAAATCAGATAATGAGTGATCGTCCAACTGCGGAGGCAATCGTGACTAGTTCCTCGGAGTATCTGGCCCGTACCGCGGCCACTGAATCCAGCATCGCTACTGAGCGCCACTTCACCGCCCTGCAGGCTGGCGAGGCCAGTCGGGACAAGATCACCTCGCTCACCCTGGCGCTGGCATTCCTTCCGCTCGACCGCCCGATCAGCGATGCCAAGGTGCTCACCGGCCGGCAGCGGCCGATGACCCAAATTGCCTTCCTGTTCGCTGAGATCACCACCCTCGAAGGACACCAGGGCGTCGGATACAGCTATTCCAAGCGCGCCGGTGGCCGCGGTCAATACGCCCACGCCAAGGAGATAGCCGAAGAGGTGATCGGCGAAGACCCCAACGACATCCAGCGGATCTGGACCAAGCTGGTCTGGGCAGGCGCTTCTGTCGGCCGAAGCGGCATCGCGACCCAGGCCATCGCCGCCATCGATATTGCGCTCTGGGACCTCAAGTCCAAGCGGGCAGGACTTCCGTTGGCGAAGCTGCTCGGTGCCCATCGGGATTCGGTGGCCTGCTACAACACCTCCGGCGGCTTCTTGTCCTCTTCGATCGAAGAGATCATCGACAACGCGCAGGCTGCAATCGAGAGGGGGATCGGAGGAGTCAAGATCAAGGTCGGACAGCCCGACTCGCGGATCGACCTGAATCGGGTGGAGACGGTGCGCGCCGCGCTGAGCGACGACGTGGATTTGATGGTCGACGCTAACCAGCAATGGGATCGGGTTTCCGCGCTCCGAATCGGACGACAGCTCGAAAGCTTCCAGTTGACCTGGATCGAGGAACCCCTCGACTGCTACGACGCCGAGGGGCACGCAATGCTCGCCGACAAGCTTGACACCCCGATCGCAACCGGGGAGATGCTCACCAGCACCGCCGAGCATCGAACGCTCATCGAGCGCCGGTCGGTGGACTTCATCCAGCCCGACGCTGCCCGGGTCGGCGGCATCACCCAGTTCGTACGGATTATGGCGCTGGGCGAAGAGGCCGGGCTCAAGCTCGCGCCGCACTTCGCGATGGAAATCCATCTGCATCTGTCCGCGGCGTACGCGCTAGAGGCCTGGGTCGAGCACTTCGATTGGCTGGAGCCGCTGTTCAACGAGCGGCTGCGGATCGCTGGCGGCCGGATGCACGTGCCGGCCCGGCCTGGCCTGGGGTTCTCGCTCAGTGACCAGGCTCGGGCGCTGACCGCCGAGGCAATCACCGTGGGACTCCGCTAGCTGTGGCTTACGATCGCGAGACCGTCACCTCGGCAACCAGTTCCCTTGTCTCGGCTTCGCTCAGTCGACCGTCGGCGATAGCCACATCGAAACTCCGGCGGAGCACCGCGCCGGGAGCAAGGCTGGCTGGACGGTCCCAGGCAAGCGCCGAACCGAGCCCTGGATAGCCCCGCACCCGCACGAACCAAGGCTCTGCGGCTGCAGCCGCGTCTGGCGCTGCAATCACGATCGTGGCCGGGCCGCTGATCCCCGGCCCTGCAGCGAAGTCTGCAGACCACGCCACCCACGGCGCCAGACTGCCGTGGACCTCGTCCTCTCCGCGCGCCTTCGCGGTGAATACCTCCACGTTGTCACAAGCGGGAAACCGCCAGAAGAAGCCGCCGTAGCCACCTCCAGTGCGGCCTTTGCTGCCCGGAGAATTGAGCTGGGCGCCGGCGTCAGCGCGCAGCCGGGACTCGAAGATCAATCTCCAACTCTGCTCGTCGATGGCACTCCAGCCGATCGACCGTTGTTCGTGCAGCGCAACCGATCCGTCG